>DASTZT010000066.1:0-4520 GCA_035764225.1 Ktedonobacteraceae bacterium | reverse complement strand
GCTCGCTTCTCGGCATCGCCCTGTCCAAAATTGCACGCGGGATCTTCGAGAATGATTTTAGAGAAGGCCGGGGCTGGTTGATCGGTTTCGGCCCCGCTTGCCAGGACGAGCGCGGTAGCGCCACCCCAGGAATGGCCAATGAGCAGCGGTCGGCTCAGATCCAGTATAGCCATAAACGTCTGGGCATCATCGGCGGTCTGACGCAGACTATATGCTCCGGCTACTGATTTGGGACTATCGCCATGACCGCGCATATCCAGGGCATACACGCGGTAACGGTCAGCCAGGGCTGGCCCGACGCGCACCCAGCTCTGAGCGGAACTCGTGATGCCGTGAAGCAACAAGGCGCAGGGGCGATCCATCTTTTCGGTTCCCCAACTCAGATAGTGAAAACGTCCACCAGGAAGATCAATAGTATGTGATTGAGGAGCCTGCTCGAAGCCGTCGGCCATGCTTTTCTCCTTCTGCTGATAGCGACACAATACGTAGAAGCTTCTCTATAACCTGTAGTGTATCACAAGCAATAGCTTGCCCATCGCTCAGGTTGTCTGTAAGGAATAGTCTGGTATCGGTTTGTTGTTGGCTTACGTAATAGCTATATGCAGGGAAGAGACTTTTTGCGCGAGTACACGCTATCGATGTTCAATAAACTGCGCCAATAGGATATTTCCTAGTGAGATTAAACAGGAAACAGATAGAGTAGCGGTCAGGCTCCAACACAACGTAAAACGTGTATTGAAACTATAGAAATGTGTATAGTGAATAAAGGGGAATATGATGTCAGGTCATGATATTATCGTAGTGGGTGCCTCGGCTGGCGGAGTAGAAGCGTTAATGAAGCTTGTGAGAGACCTTCCTGGGAATTTACCAGCAGCAGTTTTTGTGGTACTGCATATTCCGGCTGAATCGCGAAGTTTGCTTCCAGAGATATTAAGCCATGCTAGCCCTTTGCCTGCATCTCACCCAGAAAATGGCGCTAAAATCGAATCTGGGCATATTTATGTTGCTCCACCCGATCAACATTTACTCATTGAAAAAGGCGTTATACGTGTGACGCGAGGGCCGAGAGAGAATCGTCATCGGCCCGCCATTGATCCGCTTTTCCGCTCAGCCGCCCTTGCCTATGGTCCACGCGTGGTGGGAGTGATTCTTACTGGGGGATTGGATGATGGTACCGCGGGTCTACTGGCGATCAAAAGACAGCGAGGAATCGCGATTGTCCAGGACCCGCAAGATGCCCTTTATCCCAGTATGCCGCAGAGCGCCTTGACTCATGTACAGGTTGACTACTCTTTGCCACTGGCTGCCATCGGTGCTCTTTTAACTCGGTTAGCTTTTGAAACAGTGGAAGACGAAATGACGCAACTGGTTCCATTAGAACTCGAAAAGGAAGTGAGAAATGCAGCGATGGAAACAAACGCGTTAAATGATGGTGAACAGATTGGAAAGCCCTCAGCGTTTTCCTGCCCTGAATGTGGCGGTGTACTCTGGGAGCAGGAGGATGGTTCGCTCCTGCGTTTTCGTTGCCGTGTGGGTCATGCTTTCTCATCTGAGAGCGCGCTTGCCGAACAGGCAGAGGTGCTGGAGAAATCGCTCTGGGTTGCTTTGAAGACGCTTGATGAGAAAGTGAGCTTGTCGCGGCGCATGGCAGAGCAGGCTCGTACCAATGGTCGTGAATGGCTGGTTCGACGTTTTGAAGCCCAACTGCAAGAAGCTGAGCAGCATGCGATGCAGCTACGTAAAATACTCACAAGCAATTTGTATCATGGGGGGATGAATGCGTCATCCCAAAAAACTGACAAGCGGCGAGATGCGTAGGGGCAGGTCTTGCATCTGCGCTGTTGAGCTTATAATTCAGGATTGACAAATCCAGCCAATAGACCTACTATAAGGAACGCACGGCTAAAAACTCGTTTTTGTCAATCCAGTATATTTAGGAAGCGAGCTAAAGCTCATGGATGAAGAGCAGGACATGACTGCTGATCCGCAAAATTTAGTGGTAGTGGGTTCGTCAGCAGGGGGGGTGGAGGCGCTTTCAATATTAGTGAGCACTCTATCACCCGATTTTCCAGCTCCTGTCGTGTTGGCCCAACACCTGGACCCAAGCCGCCCAAGCAGCCTTGATCTCATTTTGCAAAAACGCAGTGATCTTCCAGTTGAAGTTGTGACATCTAGCAATCACTTGCAGGCTGGGCGCATCTATGTGGTGCCATCTAATCGCCATATATCGATCAATGGGCACCGGGTTGAGGTATTGGAAGATCGCCAGAAGCGGCCTCGTCCTTCGGTGGATACCTTGCTTTCAACGGCGGCGGCAGCCTACGGTGAGCATCTGATTGCGGTGATTCTCACTGGCTCTGGTTCGGATGGCGCGGTTGGCGCTATCGATGTCAAAAATGCAGGCGGAACGGTCATTGTGCAGGACCCGCAGACGGCCCGCTATCCTTCTATGCCGCTCTCTTTGCCTCCAACTATTATCGACTTTGAAGTGTCGGTGGAGCAGATTGGCCCATTACTCCATGATTTGCTGGCCGGAGTGGATATTCCCCAAACGGAAGAGAAGACAGAGGATGTGCTGCGTCAGATTTTAGAACAGATCAGTCGGCAGGCGAGCATAGACTTTCGCCCATACAAAACAGCGACCATTTTACGGCGCATTAGCAGGCGCATGGTTGTTACACACCAGCGGAGCATTCGGGAATATGCCGCCTATTTAAAAGCGACCCCTCAGGAAGTGGGCGAGCTAGTCAAAGCATTCCTGATTAATGTCACCCAGTTTTTTCGCGATGTGGATGCCTTTGTCTACCTCAAAAACGAAATCCTGCCTCAACTGATAGCTCGCGCTCGTGAGAGCAATCGCATCCTGCGCTTCTGGACCGCTGGCTGTGCCACAGGGGAAGAGCCTTACTCGCTTGCCATACTGCTCACCGATATTCTAAGCGCGGAACTGCCCGAATGGAGCGTCAAGATTTTCGCCACCGACCTGGACGAAGCTGCCATTAACTTTGCCCGCCGTGGCCTTTATTCTGAAAACTTATTGAAGGGAGTTCCCGACGATTACCGAGAACGATTTTTCGAGCGCGTCGATCATGGCTATCGGATCTCCAAAACCTTGCGCCAGATGGTGATTTTTGGGCAGCAAGACCTGAGCCGCAGCGCACCTTTCCCTCGCATTGATCTGGTGCTCTGCCGCAACGTCTTGATTTACTTTACTCCTGAGCTTCAGGAATATGTACTCAATCAGTTTGCCTTCTCGCTTTCTCCCAACGGCTATCTCTTTCTAGGCAAGGCAGAAACCGTCCGGCCTATGCAAGTTTTTTTTGAGCTGGTCAACAAGCACTGGAAGGTCCATCGTTGCACTGGCAATGCCCTTCCTGCCTTACGCCGTCAACATTTTGCCAATCTCGATACACCTCGTTTGGAGGATCATTTGATGAACCGCCAGCACAAAAATATGGGGAAGCAAAATACGGATCAGGAGTTACCTTCTCCCTCACTTGAGCTTGGTCTGTTGCGCCGTTTTAATGAACTGCTGCTTCGCTTCCTTCCTATCGGCGTAGTAGTCATTGATCGTAACTATCATATTCTAACAGCCAATGGAGCTGCGCGACGACTGTTAGGGCTACGCGACGTTGGAACCGAGCAAGACTTTCTTCATGCCGTACGTGGCATCCCCTATCATGAGATCCGGGCCGCCATTGATAGTACCTTTCGTGAGCATAATTCGCGTAACCTGCCCGAAATATCTCTTGATGCTTCTGAAGGTGGCAATGGGCGCTATATTAACGTCTCTATTGCTCCTATGCAGCTAGAAGGAGCGACGCCTGAACTGGCTACGATTAGCCTATTTGAAGTGACGCAGCAGGTGCAAATGCGGCGTCAGATGGAGACGGTGCAGAAGGAACAGGCCCAACTCATGAACGAGTTGAGCACGGCCAATAAGCGCTTAAGCGATGTCAATAAAGATCTGATGGATACTAATGAGGAATTGCAAGTTGCCAATGAAGAACTGATGCTCACCCACGAAGAATTGCAAGCGAGTATTGAAGAGTTCGAAACGACCAACGAGGAGTTGCAGGCCACCAATGAGGAGCTAGAGACAAACAATGAGGAGTTGCAGGCCACCAATGAGGAGCTGGAGACAACCAACGAGGAGTTGCGCGCTCGCACAATAGAGCTTCAGGAGTTAACAGCTATTCTTGAGGGCGAACGCAAAAGCCTGGCGGAAATCGTTGAACTGGCACCATTTTATATTATGGTGCTACGCGGCTCCAATTTTACTGTCGAGGCTTACAATCCACGCTACGCCCGGCTGCTAGAAAATAGAATGGTGCGGGGCCGTCCTTTGGATGAAGTGATCGACCTTTTCTGGGAAAATGGCATAGAAGTCGTGCATTTAGCGAGAGATGCTTATAGATTAGACAAGACACAAATGACACCGAGAATGCTGAAGCATATTCCCAAGTCGCAAAAAAATCAGGAGCACGGCCCTGAGAATTATTTCATCTACACAATTATCC
>DASTZT010000065.1:0-4168 GCA_035764225.1 Ktedonobacteraceae bacterium | reverse complement strand
CCGTAGCAGTGCTGTCCCAACTGAATGACCCGTTGGGACAGACCTTCGAGCGTTGCCGTAAAAATGGTCTGGGGAGCGTGAGCCTCCACACCTAAATCGAGCATCTGGTTAAAGTCGCAATCGTAGAGCCGACCATCCCAGCCCACCGAGAGCGTCGTACGGCACATCAAGCCATCGACGGTAGCGGGATTAAAGGCCGTCACCAGCTTCTCCAGATAGGCTTCGAGGTTGTCAGAACGCACCAGAAAATCCAGAAAGCGACTGATGGGCATATTGGTGATGGTGTATAAACTGTTGAACTCGATGCCGTAGCGCCTTTTCAACTGTGATTTCCAGTCGCGCTCCAAAGAATGCTGGTTGCCGGGGAGAAAAGCCCCCACCGGATTCGTCACCAGATTGAGGATCAGGCCGCTGCCTTCTTTGCCGTAGCCCAGGCGATTGAATTCCTGGAGTGCGGCAATCGAGTCGGCGAAGACGCCCTCGCCCCGTTGCGTATCGGTTGCTTTGGCCGCGTAAGATGGGAGGGAGGCAACAACCTCGACGCGATGCTCAGCCAGAAACTCAGGCACATAAGCGTAATTGGGCAAACGCGTAATGGAGAGATTGCAGCGATCCATCACATGGCGTCCCAGCGCGGTGGCCCGTTCAACAAGCTCGCGAAAGTCGGGATGCATCTCAGGAGCGCCGCCAGTAATATCGACTGTTGGAATATCGGTCTGTGCCAGGAAGTTCAGGCACGCCTCCAGCACCTCGCGCGTCATCACCTCTGTACGTTCGGGTCCGGCATCCACATGACAGTGAGCGCACGTCTGGTTGCAGCGTTTGCCGACATTGATCTGCAATACACTGATCCCGGTTGCCCGCAGGGGACGATGGCCCGCGCTGGCGGCAGCTTCCGCGAAGGGACGTAACGATAGATCATCGAGTAACCGGCATTGCCGCTCGCTATCAGCAAGGGGATGTTGCTGCTTCCTCAAAGTCGGAAGAATTTTCGCCATGACCTTTCAGTATCCTCATTTCATTATTCTCAAGCGGGTCGAGCGTAGCCGCTGGCTCTAGCCACCTCTCTTGAGGAAGAATATTACGCATCACATTCTATCGATATCAAGTGCAAATACGTGAGGGGTTGAAAGCGTATTTACATCGAGACTTTATGCACATGGTTACGCATCTGGACGCCGTGAACCAGCGATGAGCCGCCACGAATCGCCGCCGCGACATGGATCGCCTCGGTCATCTGCTCAAGATCGGCCCCTTTTTCCAGGCAGGAGCTGCTATACGCATCGATACAGTATGGGCATTGGACGGTATGGGCAACAGCGAGCGCAATCAGGGCTTTTTCTCGCTCCGAGAGCGCCCCTTCAGCAAAAACGGCGTTGTACCACTCCAGAAATTTCTGCCACAGTTCGGGGGCATCTTTGCCAATATCGGGAAAGTGGGCCAGGTCTTTGGGGTTGTAGTAGGTATCCAAGTATCTCTCCTCGTGCTAAATATCGGAAGCGGTGAAACCCTCAATAGGATATTTTAGAGTCAAACATCCTGAATTACCATTACAGACGGTAGCATTACCGGCAGCGCATTGTCAACTTGTCAAAATGGTCAACACAATTGCATACAGCATTTGAGGTTATTGCTTGCTTTCCAGCGTAAAACCTCCTATACTAAAAGCGTCTACAAGCTCTCCTGAGAAAAACGCCCTTCAGGGGCAGAAAAAGGCCACGTTTGGGGGCTGGTCTATCTTCTAACAACGGAGGGGCAACAAAACATATGGACAAGTACTACTTCTCCAACGCTCTCGGCTATACGCATGCTCAGCTAGCCGGGATGCACAACACAAGCTTTAGCGGCTATTTTTTCCCGATGGCGATGACGGCTGAGATGAGCGCGGATTTCTGGCGACTCAACCAGATTGACAGCATGCGTTGCGTTGTGATGCACGACGAAAATGGTGCGTTTGTCGGTCTGGCCCGCATGGGCACACGAGGGACGCGAGGCTGGTGCGGCGGCTTTGGCATCGCGCCGGAATTTCGTGGCAGCGGAGCCAGCAGGCTTCTGGCAACGGAAATGGTACGCGTTGCCCGCGATACCGGGCTGACAACGTTGCAACTGGAGGTGTTGACGCAGAATATTCGCGCCCTCAAGCTCTACCAACGAGCAGGCTTTACAATTACGCGCCAACTGTTCGGGGTAGAGATTGATACCGCCGCTTTACCTGATGGGGCAGATATACATCCAGAGGTCACTGCACCCGAAGCACTCTTGCCTCAGCTACAACTTACAGAGCGACCTTGCTGGAGCCGCGAACTGGCTAGCATCCTGGCGATGCATACGGAAGCAATCGTCGCTTCTGGCTCTGATGGTCGGGTCAATGGCTTGATCGTGCAGCGCAATGATCGAAAAATATTGATTCTGGCTACCGTGCTGCAACATGAGACAACGGATCTTGAAATTGTCGCGCTGCTGCGCCATGCTGCTGCTACTGCAAGCACGATTCAGGTCTATAACGAGCCTGAGCACAGCCCTTTCTTAGCCATCTGTCGTCGTCTCGGCTGCAGCGAATTTTTCAGCCAGCACGAAATGTTTATCACGCTATAAAAGCTCGCGCTTCCCGAAAAATAGAATATTCATCAATATTCGTACCGACCCGCTTTAGCGCGTCCAATTCATTGCGCGATCTCGCCTCTCAACGCTCTCTGCCTACAACGACGAGATTATCGCGTTGAAGGGGCATGGGAAGCTAGGCGAGAGAGAGGACGAGCGATAAATCGGACGCGGTGAACCTCGTCGCCACAGGGTTCCTTGCCACAGAGGGGGGATGACCAAACTCATTTGTTAATGTGCATCAGCGCGTCCAATTCATTGAGCGAACTCGCCTTTTAACATTCTCTGCCCATAACGACGAGATTATCGCGTTGAAGGGGCATGGGAAGCTAGGCGAGAGAGAGGACGAGCGATAAATCGGACGCGATAGAATCAGGTCGGTACGAAGGGGCGTGGAACCTTCTCTTCCGAGGAGAAGCTACTTGACAGGAGCTTTCGTTAGTACTATGCTTTCTACTGGTGTATTAGATGAATTTGCAGTTGATTGACTGAGGCAAGAAGGAAATAAGGCGTGGCAAAGAATAGCTCGGATCACTTCCCGTCAGCCCTTGACCGAGAGACTCGGCGACAGATTCTTAAGGTCGCCGAGGAGCTTTTTCTTGCCAGAGGCTATAAAGGCGTCTCGATGAAGGATGTCGCTGAGGCGGTTCAAGTGACGCCCGCCGCCCTGTATTATCACTTCCCGCAGGGCAAAGAAGACCTGTTTATGAGTACGATCCAGGCGCTCTTCGAGGGATGGGCCGCAGGCGTCTCACGCGCCATCGAGCCTGCCCAGGAGATTCGCGAGCGTCTACACCTGCTGACGCAATACCTGCTGACGCTGCCGGTCAATCACTTTCCAACCCTGGCACAGGATGCCCACGAGCATATGAAGGATCGGGAAAAACAACGCGCCATCTTTCACCAGTTGCGAGAGATGTTTATGCATCATATTGTTGACGTTTTTCAACAAGCAAAAGACGCTGGCGAAATTCGCACCGATATTCCCACTGCTGTGCTGGCCAATATGTACCAGGGCATGATTATTGCGTCGCTGCAACATAAACGTAGTTCAGCCAAAAGAGCTGAAGTAGTCGAGGTGCCAGAACTGTCTACTATGCTCGTCTCAGTACTATTGGATGGCATCAAGCATCCTGTACAACAAAATAACCCGTAGATTCGTATCTGTTTTCATAACCAACTTATTAAACATTTAGTAAGCCCGGTACACGGAGAATATCCAGAAGGAGCATACTACTATGTCCTTTTTTTCCAGGTTAAGCCTGGCCAATAAGAGTATCGTGGCGCTTGCCACCATCGCGATCCTGCTTTTTGGCGCGTTCGTGATTCCTTCGCTCAAACGGGAGTTGCTGCCCTCGATAGCCTTTCCCGCTGTTTCTGTCGTCAGCGTCTATCCAGGCGCTTCTCCTGCCAGCGTTGAGCAGGATGTGACCAATCCGCTGGAAAAGAACTTTCAGGGCATTGCGGGACTGCAACAGCTCACATCTTTTTCCAATGAGGGAGTCTCGATCATTATTGCTCAGTACGATTTCAATACTGATCTGGATAAAGCCAGCCAAAATTTGAC
>DASTZT010000064.1:0-3061 GCA_035764225.1 Ktedonobacteraceae bacterium | reverse complement strand
CTGGTAGCCAGAACTCCACTGGTTCTTTGAGGCTCTGGATGGCCGCTGTCAGTAGCGGCGAACCTGACCCCACCCGCATCTGGTGCAGTTCGCATGCATCCAGATACCGTTTGTGCTGACAAGGACCAGCACGCCGGGCATAATATGGTGCCAGGTGCTGAGCGACTGCTGCCTCGATGTCCCTGGTATCGGGGGGAACCAACACCAACGCGAGCGCATGCATTTTGTTCTTCCTTGCCAGGCGATATGCCCTTAGGCTAGCCGTTCATCATTGGACCTGGCATCTTCTGGGGATAACGCTTCATCTTGTTCGTACGTGGATTGGCACAGATGTCATCCCAGGAATAGCCGGATTGGTCATTTCCGCAACGTTGTCTCTTGCAGAGAGAGCAAAGTCAGAGCGAAGCTGCAAGAGCTAGACCACGCACCAATGAAGAAACGTTGGTACACAGGGGTGGGAAAGAGCTTCCCCCACCACGCGTGATCGGTCAATAAGCTTTTCGACGCCAGATAGTGTATTCCAGGCAAGTATCGCTGGAGAAAAAAGTCCTAGATTCTAGCGCCATTGGAGGAATGGAGGTGATTCCCTGGTATGATGGAGGGAAACACACTGTCTGAGGTGCTCCATGTCACGGACGCTTGTCAGGTTTCAGCATAAAACTGCGCCGTCGATTTACGAGGCAGTGGGACAACAACTGCATCATTATCGTGCCCAGCACATTGGCGAACCGCTTTATCTGGATGGTTCTGGAGTAACCTTCCTGGAAGCCGATGGTGTGCTGGCTCTTCTTAATTGTGCCCGACTGTGGCATCGCTGGACTGGCATGCCGTGCATTCTTACATCCCTTCGTCTCCCTATACACCAGTACTTAGAGCGGATGGATGTCTTTTCGCGCTACGCAACATGGCTCAGTGCTGATACGGTCTTGGATCGATCTGACTGCTTTGATCGGGCTGACCATAGCCGTACGCTTCTTGAAATCACGCCCATTGCCAGCGATGAGTTTTTGAATGCGCTGCACGTCTCTGAGGTCATGGAGAATGCCCAGCGCATTCTTACCTCTTGGTTTGCGGCGTCACCTTCATCAGTACATCGCCTTCTTACCGTTCTTGCTGCCCTGACAGAGAATATTATCCATAGTGAAGACATCGGCCATGTCATTATCCAACGCTATGCTGAGGGTTTAGCGGGAAGCCGGGTAGTGCTTTCTATTGCCGATCTGGGTATTGGCATTCAAGCCTCTCTCCAGAAAAATGGCGCTATCGCCCGCCGGCAATTGCAGGGCGGTTCAGCCTATATCCTGGAGTCCTTGAAACAAGGAGTGACCAGTCGCAGCGTGGTTGGGGGCGTCGGCTTATTCAGGGTGCAGAGCATCATTACCGATTGGCAAGGCGATATGTGGATTCGCTCACAGTTGTCTTCTGTTCATCTCTCACCAGAGGGGGCCTCCTATCGGGATAATCTTGTCTCCTTCCCTGGCACCCATATCACCATTACGGTTCGCGGCGAATAACGGCTCGAATCGGCTTGCCCGACCTTTGCTATTTTTGCTATGATTGTGATATACTACTGTTAAGCAAAGGCTGCTGAAATGATGACAACAACACAGGTTTTCTCTTTAGCTGAGGTGGCTCGAAGCCTGGAATTTAAGCCTGGCTTCTTAGTAACGCGGTTGCATGGTCGGCTTTTTTTGGGAAAATTTGCTGAAGTGCTCTGCGCGCTGACCCCAGATCAGGGGTTACTCGTCGATGGGACCGGCGTAGAGATTCTGGATGCTTCATTTGCGGATGAAGTGTTCGGTGCCGTCGCTGCCCAGCGCTCCGAACCAGCATGGAAAGGGCGCTGTTTTGCTCTTGCTCATCTGTCGCAAGATAATATTGCTAACGTTGCAGCAGCGTTAGATTCACGTGCTATGCATGAGTCGGGGTTGCGAAATTGTGTTGTCCCTGTCCTCGAAGCAGGGGAGAAAGGGGTGTTAATCGGGAAGGCTGAAGGCCATGTGCAAGAGTCATTTGCGCTCTTACACCACCAGCAACAGATGACGGCGCGAGAGCTGGCAGAAGCTCTCGCCCTTGATATCCATGCGGCCAGTACCCGGCTCAAAATTCTGTTTGATCTTGGTTTAGTCACCCGACAGGAAATGCGGGACGCCAACGGCAAACAATTTGTGTACGCGTGGCCTTTTTAGGCCATTTTTCTTTAGATATGCTGTAAGCGAATTTCGCTTAACCTATATTGGAAGCGAATGGTTTTGTATCGGGCTGCGTCAGTGAGCGCGGTGCAAAGAGAACCGAGGACATTGGAGAACGATGGCGAATACGCTTGGTCCCTTGTATGACGGCAATGATTACCAGGCCCGTTATTTCTAGCTCCGGGCTTGCGATTTGTTCGTGCCGCAAACGCACGTGATTCGCGTGGAGTTTGAAGCCAGTGATTCGAGGGCTTTTGATGATGTTGTCATCCATTACGATGACGGTATGCGAGACGAGTTGGGGCAGCGGTTAGAGGCGGATCATTATCAAATAAAATTTCATCAGCGGGCGAATGGGGCCATCACCTGGGATGACCTGATCTCTCCTGACTTCATTAACGCCAGCAAGATTTCTTTCTTGCAGCGGTTACATGCTGTTCAGCAGCAGTTCGCTCCTGGCGGCCTCGGACACCGCCTCTTTCTTTACTCTCCCTGGACTGTTGATTCCCATGATGAACTGGCGGAAGTCTTTTCTCAACAGGATGGGAGAATTCGCTTGCGCGATCTGGTTGCCAATCGCCCTGATCGCGGAAAAAGCGTCGTGAGGCGTTGCGCCAGCACCTGGGGCTTTCCTCCGACGCCGAATTGGAAGCTGTCCTGCGGCCCCTGCGCCTGGAGCAGGGGCCGACATTAGCAGCTCTGGACGCCCGGCTGAACGAGCGCCTTGGTACAGTAAGGCTGAAGCCAGTTGACCCTGGGGAACACGTTCATCCCTATGATGATCTGATTCGGAAACTGTATCGGCAAGGGCGGCGGAGCTTTACCTGTGCTGATATTGATCAGGTTTGCAAAGAGGCAAAATTGTGGCA
>DASTZT010000063.1:0-3209 GCA_035764225.1 Ktedonobacteraceae bacterium | reverse complement strand
ATTTGAGCCTCGACACGCTAAAGGCCATTGTTCTCACCCATCACCATCCCGATCATATCGGTCTCTCTGGCGAACTACAAGAACAAACAGGGGCGGCTGTCTACATGCATCCTATCGACGAAGCTGCGATCCAGCTTATCTGGTCGGGCGCTCTTCCCCAACGATTTGGCCGTGTCTCGCGCTTTTTCTCACAGCACGGCTTACCACGCACTGAACTCTGGGTCTCGAAAGAAGATCCGAAAGTGATGCGTAACATTATGCGCATCCCGGCTCATGAGACGATTACACTGGTTGAAGATGGCGATTCCATTGATCTGGTCGGAGAGCAATATCGCATTATCTGGACTCCAGGGCACTCTGATGGGCAAATCTGCCTTTTCCGCGAACGCGATGGCGTCTTCCTGGCTGCGGATCACGTCTTGCCACGCATCACCCCCAATATTGGCCTCTACTCGGATAGGGAACGCCCCGATCCTTTGCAGGACTACCTGGAATCGCTAGCGAAAGTGGCCCAATTGCCTGCCCATATCGTGCTCCCCGGTCATGGCGAGCCGTTTGCTGATCTCGCCGGACGCTGCGCCGAAATTACAGCTCACCACGACGAGCGCCTGACGCAGATTCTGACGCTGATCAAGGAACGTCCACAGAACGCCTATCAGATCACCGAACAAATTTTTGAACATCGATTGCGAAATGACGAGGCTCGACGAATGGCAGTCGCAGAGGTACTATCCCACCTGGAATACCTCCGCTATAAGGGACGGGTCGAACAGCATCACACTAAGGATGAACTTATTCTATATTCAGTAGTGTGACTAAAAACGGGTTTCGCCCCTTGCCAGGTAACAGCTTTGCGTCCGCCTGTCAAGCCATTTTCTGAATTACATGATGGGGCTACATCGGCCTGTGGAGCGGCTTCATTTATTGTGCTACCTCTCCGTGCGGAATTGCATGCTTGTATTTCTCAAACTCGCGTGCTATACTCCTAAACGGCAGTGAGGATGCAATGCCGCTCTACAGGCCCAACAATAGACAAAAATTGGGACGAAAAGCGACGTGTGTTGATTGTTGCTAAGGAGGATTCATAACCATGGCGGAAAAAAAGACTGACCAGGCAGCCACATCTCAAACTGCGTCTAATACTATTGGTCGGCAGGAGCTTTCCAGGCGCATTGCCAAGCAGGCGAAACTCTCCCAGAAGCAGGCTGGCGAAGTACTGGAAGCGACTCTCGACACGATCCGCGAGGCCCTGCAAAACGGCGACGAAGTACGCCTGGTAGGCTTCGGCTCTTTTAAAGTGCGCAAAAGCGCGGCTCGCAAAGGGGTCAACCCGCGCGACCGCAAACCTATCGAGGTACCCGCGAAAGAACGGGTGCGCTTTACCCCTGGCAAGGAACTCTCGGAAGCTGTTCTCAAAAAGTAAGTTGTAGCGAAGGCTCACTGCCAAAAAACATAACATAGCCCCTGTAAGCAGAAAATGGAGCGCGACCGTTCCAACGGAGCATATCCCCCAAAGGTACCCTCCGGTGTTTACAAGGGGCTATGTTCCATATCTGCAAGTATACGGATGTATCGGCCTACCCCCGCCCACCAAAAAAGAAAATACTATACAAGCACTGTAATTCCTCAGAAACTATAGCATGCTATCTTGAGATGGGGTAAAATAGACAATATTACAACGACACAAAGAAGTGTACCGTGAACGACCTTACGACTATACAATGGCGTATACCAGGGAGGGTAAAGATTTGCAAGCATTTACACGCAAGGGGGACCTATGGCGATCAGCAACGCAACGCTAGCCGGGTTAACTCGCACACAGTTGGTAGAGATGCATTACAAAATGGCGCTCCTGCGCCGTTTTGAGGAAAAGAGCGCGGAAGAGTACACACGCGGCAAAATTGGCGGTTTTATGCATCTATACATCGGGCAGGAGGCCGTAGGAGTGGGCAGCATCGCCGCTCTACGTCCAGATGATAAGATTTTGTGCAGCTACCGAGAACATGGACATGCGCTAGCCAAAGGGATGGACCCAGGTGCTGTGATGGCGGAATTATTTGGCAAAATCACCGGCTGTAGCAAAGGTAAAGGTGGCTCCATGCATATGTGGAGCAATGAGTTAGGCTTACTTGGTGGCAATGGCATTGTTGGAGCACAGCTCCCCATTGCGACAGGCGTCGCTTTCGCAGCTCAATATAACAATGAAGATACTGTGACAGTCTGCTACTTTGGCGATGGCGCGGTTGATGAGGGTGCATTCCACGAATCGCTCAATCTGGCAGCACTCTGGAAGCTGCCTATTGTTTTTATCTGTGAAAATAACCAGTATTCGATGGGCATGGCGGTCGAAAAAGCCTGGGCCGTCGATAGCCTGTTGCCGCGTGCCGCCGCACACAACGTAGCTGCTGAACAGGTGGATGGCATGCAGGTCATCGCCGTCTATGAAGCGGCCAGACGAGCAGTGGAACACGCGCGCAGTGGAGAGGGACCGATGTTGCTGGAGATCAAGACCTATCGCTTCCGGGGACATTCTATGACCGATCCCGCCTATTATCGCACCCGCGAAGAAGAGCACCAGTGGCGCAATACCCGCGATCCCATCGGTATCTTCGAGCAATTGCTGCTGGACCATAATCTGGTGACGCAAGCCGAGTTCGATGAAAATGATGCCAAAGCTACCCAGGTATCTGAGGAGGCTGCCGAGTTCGCGGCCAACAGCCCCGATCCCTCGCTTGATGAGCTTTATACCGATGTGATGGTCGATAACTCTACCGCCCTCACCTACCGTTATGAGAGGAAGTAAAATTTTATGCGTACGATCACGTATCGTGAGGCATTGCGCGAGGCGATCCGCGATGAAATGAGGCGCGACGAGCGCGTCTTTATTCTGGGTGAGGATATCGCTGGCTATGGCGGAACCTATGCCGTGACGAAGGGGCTGATTGAAGAGTTCGGTGAAAAGCGCGTACGCGATACTCCTCTCGCGGAAGAGGTGATTACAGGGCTTGCTATCGGCTCGGCGCTCCAGGGCCTGCGGCCAATCCTCGAACTGATGACAATTAACTTTAGCTTGCTGGCCAGCGATCTGATTGTGAATAGCGCCGCCAAGTTTCGCTATATGTTTGGCGGGCAACCAGAGATTCCCCTGGTTATTCGCACTCCTGGCGGCGGCGGGGCGCAACGCGGAGCACAGCACTCGCAAATGTTCG
>DASTZT010000062.1:0-2870 GCA_035764225.1 Ktedonobacteraceae bacterium | reverse complement strand
GTTGAGCCATTCATTGGTGATATAGTAGGGGTAGCTATCATCGACGACGCGGTTATTGGCCGTAACGATAAAGTGTTGCTCAGGGTTAAAGCTCTGGGGCAATTCCTCGAAGGGGATAAAGCCGACCCACTCGTATTCTCCCGTCCAACCGGGCGAGGGGAGCAGAGCCTGACCTTTGCTACGAATAGGAATAGCGCCAGCCATAATATAGCCGATATTGCCGGAGGTATCGGCATAGATCACATTTTGCGGAGGAACATCCCAGTCGCGCATGGCGTCGAGGAACTCGGTCCAATTGGTGGCGCGGTTGAGCTTCTGGATTGAGGAGATGATTTTGCACTGTTCCAGCCCGGTCCAGCGCAGAGCCAGTGGGAGTTCGGCGGCGATGTTATTAGCTCCGTTGCCTCCGTTGGCCTGTGAGCCGTTGAGGGGCTGGGCAAGTCCGGTCAGGATCGGGCCGTGACGCGTAATGCGCACCTCTTCAATCACTGGTTTTTGCTGCCCCCGCACGTTGATCGTTTCGCGGACAACTCTGGCCTCGTGCCATTGACCCTGAAATTCATACTGGTAGGGATTTTCGGGGTTAAATTTCTCGATATAAAGATCTTCGACATCGGAGACGGCATTTGTCACGCCCCAGGCGATGTGCTGGTTATGCCCGATGACGATGCCCGGACTGCCGGGGAAGCTGGCCCCAACCACATCAATATCGCCTGCAATCAGATGGCATTCGTACCAGATAGAGGGGGCGGCCTGTCCTAGATGGGGATCATTGCAGAGAATGGGGGAGCCAGTGGCCGTCATGGTGCCATCGACGACCCAGTTATTGCTGCCGCCGAGCAAGCCAAAGCCGCTCAGCTCTTGCACCTGCTTGTATTGTTCCAGCAAGCCGAGATTGATCCCTTTGTATTCAATACCGGAAGGCACAATCAGCGGGTGACTGGGATCATAACCTGCTTCCAGCTTTGAGGCCAGCTCAACGCCCAGTTTGGCGATCAGGCGAGCGCGTGTAATCTCGGTTTCCCAGTTGCCGCCCAGGTTCCAGCCCATCATCTTAGACCACTGAATGGTATCGGCTGGTTTCCAGGGTTCCGGCTTAAAGCGTAGTAACACAAACTCAACAGGCAGTTTGCTCTGGTTCCGTTCGATGAACGTGTTGACGCCCTGCGCATAAGCTTCCAGAACGCGTTTATTGTGTTCTGAGAGGCGAGCCACCTCTTCAGCTGCCGCGCGATGGAGGCCCAGACGGCGACAAAAGCGGTCGGTGTCAAGCGCGATAGGCCCGAAAAGCTCTGAAAGTCGTCCGGCTCCGATACGACGATTAAACTCCATCTGCCAGAGCCGTTCTTGCGCATGGATATAGCCCTGGGCAAAGTAAAGGTCGTCTTCATTGTGGGCGTAAATATGAGGGACGCCATAGCAATCAGTGATGACTTCAACAGGCTCATGCAGCGACTGGAGATGCAACGTTCCGCTTGTGCGAGGAAGGGGACGGCGTGTGAAGAAATAATAGGCTCCGCCAGCTAGACCGACGAGGCTTGTAGTCGTGAGTAATGTTTTTTGCCACCATGATACCATAGCTGCCTCCTTCAAGAACGTAAAGATCAACGTTTTATGTCGAACCATGCGAGTTGGGGCAAATGGCCCTCTGAATTGTCCCAACTCGCATCCATTTCCTAATATTGATCGACGACGTTATACTATGTTGTTTTAGACCAGTTCGGTACCCTTAGCGGTATCGCGCACCTCGAAGCCGAGGGCCTTGAGCAGGTCGCGAAGCCGATCTGATTCCTGCCACTGGCGAGCTGCTCGCGCGGCATCACGCTGTTGTACCAATGCAAGTACCTCTTCGCTCAGCACGCGAGCAGCTCGCGGTTGCACCGTATCGAGGCGCAGTCCCAGCACACGATCAAAATCGAGGATCAGGCGGCGACGCTCCCCTGGCTCGATCTTGCTGGTGCGAGCCACTTCGCGCGTGATGCTCAGCGCCGTAGGCAGGTCCAGATCGTCGTTAATGGCGGTATGGAACTCGTCGTGTACACGCTGAGCATCCGTTGACCAGGTTGCCTCGGCATTGCTGATTGGTAGCTCCGCGATATCGGCGTGCAGGTTGTTGAGCGCGTTCTGTGCGGCGTTGATTGACTCCTCCGTAAAGTTCATCTTTGAGCGGTAGCTGGCGGTCAGCAGCAGGTAGCGATAGGCCATCGGGTCGATGCTCTGATCCTTGAGCGTCTGGACCAGGGTCACATTGCCCTTAGAGCGGGCCATCTTCGCGTTGCCCTGATCCAGGAACTCTCCATGCATCCAGAAGCGCACAGGCGATTTGCCCGAAACGCCCTCGCTCTGTGCGATCTCGTCCTCGTGATGAGGAAAGACCAGGTCAATGCCGCCGGTATGAATATCGAACTGCTCGCCCAGGTATTTGGTTGCCATCGCGGAGCATTCAATATGCCAACCAGGGAAGCCAATGCCCCAGGGACTGGGCCAGTTCATCTGACGCGAGGGATCGCCGTATTTCCAGAGCGCGAAATCTTCGGGGGCGTCTTTATCCTCCGCGATCTCCATCTGTTGTCGTCCGTGACCGCCCGCGCGCAATTGCTCAACGGTATTGCCGGAGAGCGCCCCGTAGCTGGGGAAACGGCTAACATCGTAGTAGACATTGCCGTCCGTGACGTAAGCCAGCCCTTTCTCGATCAACTGCTCAATCATCGCCTGCATCTCCGGGATATGTTCGGTCGCTTTCGGGTTAAGATGCGGTGACAGAATGTTCAGTTCGGCGGCATCGCGCATGTAACGCTCGGTGTAGTAGGCGGCAATATCGTAAGCGGAGCGGCGCGTCTGTCGTGCCTCCTGCTCCAACTTATCTTCGC
>DASTZT010000061.1:0-4607 GCA_035764225.1 Ktedonobacteraceae bacterium | reverse complement strand
GCTATCCTGCTCTCCGGTAATGGCAAGCACCGGCATGGGTATTTCCGATAGGTGAGGGGTGAGGTCAGCAACGTTGCGCATCTGATAAAACCACATGCGCATTGCCTTCACATCGATATGTTGCAAGTGCTGCGCAACTTTTGGCCTGAAGGCTTTATAAGCGGTGTTGGCGGCAAGGCCAGCTTTGTCATACGCACACATGCGCCAGACAAGATCGTTCAAGGCGGGATTCCTGGTATTTAGCTTCATCTGTGCATCAAAGAGGAATGCGCCCACCGTGCCCAGGTGCTGGAGACGTTGATCGATGCCAAGCAGGGAAGTCCAGATACCACGAGCGAAACCGGCCAGCGAGATAACATACTTTACAAGATGGGGAGCGCGCCAGGCCACAGCGAGACTCGCGTAGCCGCCTGTGCTATGGCCGATCAGGATAGCAGGCTTGCCACCGCTAATCTGTTCCACCGCAACTGCCATTGTATCACCCACCCATGCATCGGTAATCGTTTCCTGGCGCATATCGTGCGGAAATTGGGCGGGATAATGACCGGGGAGGCTGAGCGTGACAATCCGTCCATAGCGGGCAAAGCGTAGCGGAAAGTCCAGCCAGGTATACTGGCTACTCACAATGCCGTGAATAAAGATCAATGGCGTATCGCCATCGGCAAGCTGGATATAATCCAGCACCTGGTCGCCCACTAGTAAAGCTGTCATGGTCCTATCTCCCCAATAAACATACGGCGGTCACTTTTCTCTTTAGTGGTTCGTTCCTCAGAAGTTTTTTCTTCTTCCTCAAATATTACGGTAAAACATACTACGTTTGCAATAAGCATGAGCGCCGGAAAGACGGAAAAGTCTTAAATTTAAGAGCCTCATCTGATAGAAGATGAGGCTCTTAGAAAATCATTCTTTCAAAGCTGCGACCGGTTGAGTTTCGGGCTGAATGAGGGGCGCAGAGCGCGGGCGTCTGGCCCCCAGCTGCATCTCTTTCTTCACACTGTAGACATAGGGCTCATAATCTACCTGCATGGTGTGGCGCAGCGATTCTCCGTAACGCTTACGCACCTCCTCACGTTCGCGCTTGATCTCTTGTGCCAGTTCAGCAGCAGGCGGCAAAGCGTATTCGCCCAACAGGTACTTACTGATCCAGATGCTTTGCAACTCAGCCAATGGCATAATCGCACCAAGCGGCTGGAGCAGTCCGAGGAAGAAAACATCACGATAGCGAGGATGGAAAACGCGCCGGAACAGTAGCAATTCATTGCGCTGCGCCTCGATCACTTCAGGCTTGAAAAAAGGGAAGGTCACTTTGTAACCAGTACAATAGATAATGGCATCGATCTGTTCGCGCGAGCCGTCGGTGAAAATCACGCCGTCCCCATCGAGCTGCTGAATATTGGGCTTCACCTTGATCCGTCCATGAGCAAGACGAGTAAGAATATCGGAGCTGACGGTTGGGTGAGCATGCAAAGCTTGATGATCGGGCTTAGGCAATCCATATTGCTTCAGATCCCCGACCTGGAGGCGTAGAATCATGCTCACTAACTTACGCTGGATAATGGAAGGAAACCATTGTGGAAAGACAGCCGCCTGGTCGAGAGGCTTGCCCAGGAGATATTTAGGAATAATGTGGAAGCCGCGCCGCACCGCCAGGTAGGTCATAGTAGAAACGCGTGAAGTTTCGACGGCAATATCCATTGCAGAGTTGCCAAAGCCGAGCACCAAAACGCGTTTATCCACGTAGGGATCGGCATTTTTGTAGTCATGGCTGTGGCTTACCGTGCCATCAAAGTGACCGGGGAAAGCAGGCTCTGGCCAGCGCGGGTCCCAATGATGACCGTTGGCAACCAGCAGAGCGCGATAACGCTGCTTCGAGCCATCCTGCAATGTCACCTCCCAGCCACCACCATCTAACGGAGTGGCATCCGTGACAGCACAATTAAAGTGGATATGCTGCCTGACGCCAAAGTGATCGACATAGTTGTTAAAATAGGCAAAAATCTGCGTATGGTGAGGAAAGACCGGATAATCATCAGGCATGGGATAGTCCGAGTACTGCATACGCGGCCTGGACGTATTGATAAAGAGAGACGAGTAGGCGCTTGACATGCCGTTGGGGTTATTAAAAGCCCAGTTGCCGCCCACACGATCACTCGCTTCATAGCAATCGTATGGAATGCCGTGTTCCTCCAGCACCTTACATGCTGCAATCCCCGACGAGCCCGCGCCAATGATACACACACGGTTAGGGGTTTCACTCATCGCATTCTCCTCTTCTGCAAGAGCAGCTTTCCACCATTTAGTTACTCCTGTTTCTCAGTAGAAAGAAACAGATTGACCTCGTGTGGCTTGTGAGGTCAATTGCATTGACGGTTCCGTATAAAACATATGGTACGCAAGTACATGAATTATGTCAACCGTCGTTAGAGCTTCTCAGTGCGACGCTCGCGAGAAAAGTCTGCGCTATTGGCGAAGTTGGGCTGCGTTATGGCAAGCGGGCTGGTAGAGATTGCCGTGTCATCATCCTGCGCATCATTCACCAGTTGATTGATCGTCACCAACTGGAAGCCACGCGCTTTGAGGCCGCTGATAATCTCAGGCAAAGCTGCTACCGTCTGCGACCGATCACCACCGCCGTCGTGCATCAGGATCACAGCACCATTGGAGGCATTGTCGAGCGCAGTCTGGACAATAGCCGCGCTACCGGGCAGTTCCCAATCAAGTGTATCGATATTCCACAGAATGGGTTGAAGGCCCAGTGTTGAAGCCTGATCATGCACATCCTCATTGATCGCTCCATAGGGAGGGCGGAAGAACGCAGGAGCCTGCCCATCAGCATTCTGAAGAGCATTCGAGGTATCAGCAAGTTGCGCATGCATCTGGTCGGAAGTCAGCGTTGTGAGATCAGGATGATCCCAGGTATGGTTGCCAACCACATGGCCTGCTGCAGCTTCCTGTTGCACCAGATCCGGGCTATTCTGAACTTGCTCACCAATGCAGAAGAAGGTTGCATGCACGTCGTTATCATGCAAAATATTCAGTATTTGCGGCGTATAGAGCGGGCTGGGGCCGTCGTCGAAGGTCAAAGCGATCTCCGGCTTATCGCTACTCCCCTGAAAAAACACGCTACTCTTCATTTGCGGTGATACCGTTGCAGGCTTATCCACGATTACCTGAGTCGGCACGGGCGTCGGCGTAACCTGCACTTTTGCATGCGAGTCATTTGCATAAGCTATCACCACCGAGCCCCAGAGTGTTAAACTGATAGCAAGAATGCTTAGCATCAAGATAATCTTTTTCATAATAACACCTTTTCATGCAAGATATTTTTGTTATTGATATTTACTAATATAATTCGGGTTCGTCTGCCGACTTGAGAAGTTATAGCAAGTAACGTGTTTATATAGCAAGCATATACTGTTATGGTTACAAAAAAAATGAAACGGTTCACAATTTATAACTATATTGAAGGAAAGAGAAATAGGCCACCAAAAGATTGTGCTCTATTTTGCGTAACTCTTTAGTACTGCACCTCTATGCGAATTTAACGCGTTCTTGAGAACTGGCTCTACTAGAGTAGCCCTATGCGCGTTAAAGACTGCTGGCATACAAATCACTTAGATAATGCATCACGCAAATTATTGATTGCACGCGTATCTATTCTAAATAGTGGTATCTATGATAACTGCCAATTGAATATTACAGTAACGTGATATAGAATCTGTCAAAGCATAGTGATGGAAGTGTATTTTTCAGGGAGAAGCCAAATGCACGGCTTGATTCTGGTCACATGGGAGAATTTTCTGGTTGAGCGATTTGGGGCTTCACTGCGCAACGCTTACCGCACCGCGCTTGAAGAGAATCCCAATGCTGCACCTCTGGTAAGCAAAGTCTACCAGGACGAGAAGCTTTTAAAGGGCATCAATATCGCCAGCAAACTCACCGGAATGTCGGCGAATATTCTGTTACGGGAGTATGGCCATTATTTTATTACCAACAGGTTAACGAATCACATCTGTGTTTATCTCCTCTCCCAGGTAAAAAATGGCCGAGAGCTACTATTGACTATGCGAGAGGCCCATGTCCACATGCGCCACACGCCAGATGGGTTATCCCTTCCTATTTTTACTTATGAGCAACTTCCTGGACACGCGAATAATTTCGCGCTGATTTATGACAGCCCACGACAATTATGTCCCATACTTTATGGAGCTATCGAAGGAGCAATGGAGCGTTTCGGCGAGAAAGTATCTATACGAGAAAAATACTGTATGAAAGAAGGTGCGGCATACTGCCGTTTTGAAGTCTCCTATCTGACGTACTACAACACAACGCAGCCACCGGAGCCACCGGAGCTGCGGCAGAAACGTCAGGAGAAATTGCAGTTTGCCAATGCTGTCATGGCTGCCCTACGGGAGCAACACGGGCTCACGTTATTAGAGATACGCTCAATTCTTCAGGATATGCAAGTGCCTCCTGCACAGCTCCACCTTAACGTGATCCTGGAAGCGCTCCTCTCGCTGCAGTATGCTGGCCTGGTTACCAGTAGCGCCAATTGTCCGCGCGATACGCTCTCAAACCGTCGCTACTGGCGCACGCCCAAAACAGGC
>DASTZT010000060.1:0-2166 GCA_035764225.1 Ktedonobacteraceae bacterium | reverse complement strand
ATAAACCAGCCCGATTTTCGCCAGCTCTCCGCTCTTTTTCAAGTGTCCACGCAACTCTTTGAAGCTGGCAATGTCTTTTTTCTCGAATTTGTCCAATATGGTCCGTTCGTGATCGATTCCCTCCAACTCTTGATGAACGTGTGCCAGCACCGCGCCATCATAGATGACCTCTTTCAGTTCTAACATTTTGGCTTTGCCGAAGGGACTGAAAGGATACCAGCGTACAATCTGAGCCAGTTCGCCCAGATAGAGATCGGTCTCGATCTTGAGTAGCTCCCATGAAATCTCTAAGCCACCCCCGGTCGTATCGACAATAATAATAAACGGCAGCTTTTGATAGTCGCTGCAAGTATAGGAAAGCTTGCTGAGCCACTGGACCAGCACTCCGGCATGATTGCACGAGAACGTGTGGATGGTATCGAGGATATAGGGGACGGGCTTTTGGGGAAAGAGCTGCGCTTTGCCGACGATCAGCCGTTTATCCAGCTTCAGGTTGATCTCGCCAACGAAATGATTGCGACAGCGCAGCACGAATGTATCCGATGGAGCAGCGGCATTGTCGCTGGCAATTGTGAGCACGGCTGCGTTTTCTGGTAGGCCGGTAGCGATATTACAGGCGGTCAGCATTTGCGTATCTTCAAGGATCGTATGGCCCCGCACAGGGAATGTCTGAGGCGAAATGGTCGATCTTGGATGAAAGGATGGCTCTTTGATTGTCAGGCTGACGGTCAGGTCGCAGGTGGGCAGGTCTTCTGGAATGGTCACATGCCACGCTGGAAGCTCATATTTGGGTTTACAGACATTGCCATACGCAACATCAAACCTATGATACAGCGGCTGTTGCGAGATGGGAGGCTTATATGTTCCCAGCACCTCTAAGGCGAAATTATCTGTGACCAGATGATCGGCTACATCCGGGCGGTTGTGGCTCTGCTCGCACAGAACCACCATCTCGTAGCTTTTGCCTGCTTCCAACTCTTTGACCTCCGTCGGCTCAAGATTGCCGTCTGGTCCGGTTGTGGAGGTGTAGACCTTGATGGAGAAGCAGACGTGTACGCTTTCGGGAAGCAAGCGGGACGCATGCTGGCGTCCGTCCTCGGCAGTATTGATGGAGGTAAATTTGATGGCTTGCTGAATCAGATTGACGAGGCCCATTAGAGTATCACCTCCCGAACTTGATCCAGCAGGGTTTTCTCCGGTACAGGGATGGGGACCAGGGTTGCGCCTAGAGCTTCGGATAGACGCTCCGGCAGGTCAGGGTAATAATCGGGCTGCGGATTCAAAACAACCGTCTCGACGTGCTTGAGAGCGCGAATCTTGCGTGCTTCTTGAAGGGCATCGTCGATCCCTTCCCTGGTAACGAGCATCTCCCTTTCCCCACGCAGACTCAACGCCAACGGCACATTGCCGCGCCCATCGCTAATCACGACAAAGCTGACCTTGTGCGCACTATTGCGTCCGTGTTGTAGCACTCGTTGAAGCTGTTCCAGGGCCAGGCTCAAACCGTGCGCTAACGGCGTGGCCCGACCATGCCTGGCTTCAAGCGCGAGGCCGACGCGGGGCACGAGAATATTTTTTGCTCGCACAACCTCAGCGCGTAAGGGCGAAAGCGCATCGCCCGCTCCGACTTTGATAATCGTCACCGCCGCACGTACAGTATACGCGGCGTGCAGGTAGGGGAGCAGCGCCGCTTCCCAGTTCTGGTTCTGGCGTATGCTGGTATAGTCGAGCAACAGCATAAATATCTGTTCGGTGGGCAGGCTGCGACGATAGCGGCGCAGGTCCATCCGCTCAATCAGTAGACCGGGATAGGGATGCTGGTATTTGCGCTGATACTGCTGCTGGCGCACTTTCTGGAAGCGGGCGGCTGCCAGGATGGTGCTGACGAGCGCAAGATCGTAGAAAGTGTCGCTCTCATCCACGCCGATGATAATACCGTGGGCCGAGCGCGATGGAGCGTAGCGCGTTGGGGGCAACTTTAACGCTGCCTCTTCCCTTTCAAGCGGGGCTTCATCCTCCGGGTAGGGCTGGCGACAGATTGTGCCGCTATCGATCAAACCTGTGTGAACGGCCTCCGGTAGTCGAGCCGTCGTGAGTTGCGCTATTTCCAACAGGCGGTCTGGAACAGGCTCTGTTGGCACGGGATCTGGTTGAACAGGCTCTTCT
>DASTZT010000059.1:0-3191 GCA_035764225.1 Ktedonobacteraceae bacterium | reverse complement strand
GCTGCCGGATGGTCATGCAGAATTTGTTGCGGATGCCTGATGGCAGTGTCTCCCCTTCGGCGCGTCGTCCTTCGCCCGCGATAAACTTGGCAACATCAATGGCGGTCTGAACATCGCCGCGCGTTTCTTTGAGGATTTTCCCCATTTCCCGCGTCATCAGCGTGGCAAGCTCTTCTTTCCTTTGTTCCAGCAAGAGCGCAGTGCGCAGCAGAATCTCGCCGCGTTCGGGAGCCGGGGTCGCCGCCCATCCAGGCTGGGCCTTGCTCGCGGTCTCAACGGCATCGTCGAGATCGGTGCTGTTCGACTTCTGATAATATCCAATCACCTCGCCGGTACGCGCCGGATTGGTGCTAACAAACGTCTCCCCGCTTCTTGAGG
This sequence comes from Ktedonobacteraceae bacterium, assembly GCA_035764225.1. GTDB lineage: Bacteria > Chloroflexota > Ktedonobacteria > Ktedonobacterales > Ktedonobacteraceae > DASRHT01. Next base: position 2,813 of record DASTZT010000059.1, on the reverse strand, counting down.
CAAGCCACCGACCTCCAATAAAATTTTGATACATCTGACTCTGTTCGGTGGCAGGGGTTGCATGGGATTGTGGCATCGGAAAATCTCCTCAATGAGCTAACGGTCGCCGTTGACAAGGGCAGTAGCTCAAATCATAGAAATACACATTTATAAGGTCATTATAACAGGCGTATTACCTGAAGTCGAGCGCGATGAAGAAGGCTTAGTCGCCACGAAAGATGCGGCCTGCGAGGTGGGAGATAGCATGCGCCAGAAGATTGTTCGTCTTCTGGCGCTGCGCATCGATAATCTCAAAAGGTGTGTAAAGTGGTAATCAGGCCGTTTCTATCGGGCCAGTGCCTTGTGGTGGCGGCGTTGGTGTGGCCTGAGCAGCGGGAGGTTGCAGGTCAGCGTAATCACCATCTTGCGCCGGTCGCTTGAAGGTATAGTAGGCCGAATTTGAGGTCAGCGACTGGATGCCCACCAACTCCCAGCCTTCCTGGCCCAGCCTATTCATATAGCGGCGGGCAAAGGTGCTGCGCCTTTCATTACCAATGAGGGTCTCAAGTCCTTCGCAGGAAATACGACCACGATAATCGATATAGACAACTTTGTAAGCCCACTGTGCCATATTGTGCTCCTTGTCAGGGTATATATGTACGTAATGCTAGTGAGCTCCCACCAGCATGGACCCTCATTGTCATCTCAGTGACGCTCATACGAGCAGGTGACGCAGGGTTCCACAATCAACGCACCCGTCGCGTTAGGCCTCATACTGGCGAGTTTCTCTGCACAATAGTAAGTATAATGGCGCTGCATTGCATACGCACTGCCATTTTAAACAGTTTTTGGAGCAGGTAGAATTCTCTGGAAACACCCTGTCAATTTTTACAGGTAAACCTTGTTTAAGATAATGGCTTGTTATTCAGCCAGCCAACGCTGCTCTCGCAGCTAGCTTCGCTCAGGCTGTCTGCAAGGAAGGGCAAGTCAAAAGAGAACGTGGTTCCTTGAGAGATATTGTCTATTGCTTCATCGCTGGACGACTCATAGCGTAATGTTCCGCCGTGCGTCTCAATGATAGATTTGGTGATGAAAAGGCCCAGACCTGATCCCTGACGGGTACTTGTTGCGGGCAGGCGGGTATATGGGCGGAAGAGCAGCGAAATGTCCGTTGAGGGAATGCTGATCCCCTGATTGTGAACGCTGACGTGGACCGTGCAGGGTGTGGTCGCGATATGCACCGTCACAGTAGTATTTTCATCGGAATATTTGATCGCGTTATCCAGCAGATTGCCCAGCGCTTGCTGAAGACGGCCACTGTCCCAATTGCCAATAACCGCAGTATCAGGAGCTGCTAAAACGAGTGTATGGTAGGGGGCAAGAGGGCGCAACTGCTCGATACTCTCCTGTGCCAGTGCCACGATGTCGCAGTTTTCACGCTTTAAGGTAAACTGACCGGAGGAGAGGCGAGAAGCATCCAGCAAGTCGTTCACCAGACGGCTCAAACGTCGTGCCTGGCTAATGATGACACTGGTATTGCGCTGTAGCGTCGCCGTGCGCGGCGGCGTATTTTCGTGGCTATGAATAGAGCGGGCTATCATTTGCGCGTAATTAATGATGGGGGTAAGGGGACTACGCAACTCATGAGCAATCATTGCGAGAAATTGTTCCTTACGAGCCAATTGTTCTTTGAGCAAGAGATTTTCTGCCGTAAGTTCATTTATCTGGCTTTGCAATTCCTCAATAGTTGCTTCCTGCGATTGCTCCCGTTGCCCTTGCATAAGCGAGTATCTCCTCTTCGACTGACATCATCCAACTATATCTATTCCAGGTTCTAAAGTCGTAGCCGCGACTAGTTCACCCGGAGACAGCAGTACAGACTAATGATTGTTAACTATTGTGTAAATCATTATACACTTTTATAAAGGATGACCTCCCTTAAAGGATACAGGCGTAGGAATATTGGATAGTGACGATTGATATTGGTGCATAGACCATTCGTGTTTTTCACACAACAAAGGAACATTGGCGAAAAACATCCATATGATGCAGCCAGAGAGATACGATGCAGTGGCAGTTTTTCCATTATGCTCTAGCTGCATCATATGGACGAAGCTTATTCTTGAGGAAGTAGGTCCAGTTCGCGTAATTCCTCGATGGTTGCCTCGCTGAACATGGTGATGTCGAGCGTGGCATCGGCGTGCGCGATCAGATGGCGCAGACGCTCAATCGTTGATAGGCGCGTAAAGTGGTCGGAGGCCAGTAAAAATTCGCCAACTGCTATTTCGATTTGTCGTCGCTGAATAGCGGCAAGAGCTGATTCTGCCATAATACATCTTCCCAGCAGGGTTGTATAAATTGCCCATTTTAAGTGCTTGTTCACTAGTGTTGCTAATCAGCTGCAGCGGCGGAGGTACTGGAACTGGTCGCCTTTTCAGAAGGCTTGTTGTCGCTGGCTGCCGGGCTATCTGCTGTACTTTCGGCTTTCTTCTCGCCTGTGCCATTATTTTCGGACTTCTTATCCTCATTTGTATTGGTGGAAGCAAGTGAGCTTTGACCGTGGTCAGTTTTATAGAAGCCATGACCCTTAAAGACAACGCCAGCAGGATAGAGAACGCGGCGAATACTATTGCCGCATTCGGGGCAGGTGGTTAAAGGGTCATCGGTCATTTTCTGCCACGTCTCGAAGCGGTGGCGGCAAGTTTGACAAAGATACTCGTACGTTGGCATATACCAATCACCTCATAAGTTCCCTGGGACGCATTTGCTGCTCATTTCTCCGAGCGTCCCCTACGAACATGGTCTATTTTTAAAGAGGAACGACCGATGTGGCC
>DASTZT010000058.1:0-5257 GCA_035764225.1 Ktedonobacteraceae bacterium | reverse complement strand
CGCTGCTGATCGCACGATGCTTTTTAAAACTGGCGTTAAGGAAATTTGTTATCAAAAGGGCTTTGCCGCGACTTTTATGGCGAAATGGAACGATCAGGAGGATGGCAGCAGCGGGCATTCACATATGAGCCTGTGGGATCGCAATCTAGGGCGTAATGCGTTCTGGGAAGAGAACGAACAGTTTCATATGTCTGCAACCATGCGACATTTTCTGGCTGGCGTCCTGGATAGAATGCCAGATCTGATGGCCCTGTATGCGCCCGTAATCAATTCCTACAAACGCTACATTGAGGGCACATGGGCACCGCTCAATACCACCTGGGGGATGGATAATCGCACCTGCGCTATTCGCGTGATTAACAATGGGCCACGCTCCATCCGCGTCGAAAATCGTGTCCCTGGAGCGGATGCCAATTTCTATCTTGTCTTCGCAGCTATGTTGGCGAGCGGTCTGTATGGTATTGAACGCAAGTTAGAACTACCGCCGCGATTGGATGGAAACGCGTACAATGCGGCAACCATCGCCCAGGCAATCGAAACCGGCAATGTTCGTTCGCTTGCTCGCAACCTTACAGCGGCGGCGGATATTCTAGAGCAGAGCGCATTTGCCCAGGAATACCTGGGGGCCGATTTCGTCGAGCACTTTGTGGCGACTCGGCGCTGGGAAGTGCGTGAGTATGAAAAAGCGGTTACGAACTGGGAGCGCCGCCGCTACTTTGAACTGATCTAATTTCTTTCAGTACCCTCAAGCGGGTCGAGAGCCATAAGCCCCCGCCGCTTTCTTTGAAGGGAGTATAGACATCACACGCGAAGATGTCAAGCAGAAATGCGCTAGGGTTCTTCGAGCCAGCCATGCTCTTCGCGGAAATTCAGCCCTTGTTTTTGCGCTTCTTCGCCCGTCAGATAGGGGAGAAGATGACCAATCAGGGGCTGATTGCTTTTATAACACTGCAGATTCTCCCAGGCGCGTTCGTGCAGCAAGCGCATGGCGATAAAGGGATCGCCCAGTTTGTCTTCTAACTTTTCCTGGATACCTAATGCTCGTTTTCTTTCTGCGGCGGATTGATGTTGTTGACCGATCAGGCGCGACACGACGAAAAGATCAAGATCATCGATCAGATCCAGATGCTCACCTTGCAGCATCAGGCGTAATCCATGCGCTAGATCGGGATCGAGCGTGGCAACGTTCATCTCGGCATCATCACGCATACCGCGATTATTGAGATTGGCCGAGCCGACTGTGGCCCAGATATCGTCAACGATGCCCACTTTGGCGTGAACGTAGATGGGACGGTGATGCTGTTTACCACCCTCCTGAGTATCGGTCGCCAGAGTGAAGGCCTGGAGTCGTCCTTCCGTTACTGCCTGGGGAGCCTCCGTCCGTAACCACATGATCGCAGCATCGGTGAAGGCGCGTCCGACGTTGGGATGATCGGGCAGGATGATCGTCATAGCTGCGCCACGATTGAGAGCCATGCTCAATTTGCGCAAATTGACTTCCATATCCGGGCTATCAAATCCCGCCAGAGCCACATCGAGTCCGGTGAAGGCACGTAGCCAGAGGTACTGGTTCTCCAGATAGACGAAGCGTTGGATGTTGCTCAAGGCGTTGGCATATAATTGCGCTATTCCCTGGATGCCTCCCTGAGGAGTGAAGTTGTATGTATGCTGCGGGATCGTGCGTGCAACCTGCACTAGCGATTGAGATGGCAACGGCGGCGCGAGTGGATGCTCCAGGACGACGAGATCAGCGTCCAGTTCGCGGCGCTGGACAACGTCGTTCCAGCGTTGGCGGAAATTGAGTTCTACGTCTCCAGCTGCCGGTCCTTCGATCAGGGAGTGGGCATCATGCCAGGGATGAGGACTGTGTCCATCATGCGTGCGGCGCAGGAGAGAAGAAAAAACGTGCCTGGGCGTATCCCAGCGATCAAACTCTCCTCCTCGCTCGATCAATGGGTCAACACCACCGACAAAAGCATGGGTGCCATCCACAATCGAGATTTTCTGGTGCAACGACTCAGCTGGATGATGGAGAATACCATGTGAGCTATCATCGAGCAGACAGGCAACACCAACCTTCGTAAGCTGATCGTGCGCTCCCTGGGGATCGTAGTGCGAGAATAGCTCCGGTGCGGCCCAGAGCAGCACTTTTACTTCGACACCCTTGCTTACAGCGTATCCTAACACTGCCTGCACCGAAAGCGCATGTGTAGACCAGAACGCGATATCGGCTTGCGAAAAACCTTGCTCGCGCAATTGCGCCAGTAGTGCCTGTTGTTCGGGGCTGCCTTCTGGCCCTGCGACGCGATCAGTGCCTCGTACAAGCTCCATTCCAGGCGTCATGCCCCAGTTCGCAAGGTAAATATATTTGCTGGCTTTGATAAAGTGAAGGCACATGGTAAGCATTGCCGTCCGACCATCCACTAGATAGGCAACGCGTGAATCGGTACGTACCGGTGTGTCTCCGGTGGCCCACCAGCGTTGTTGTAATCGTGCATCGGATATTTTAGACATTTGTATCCGTTTCCTTTCTGTATGTAACTGTATAATTCCTATTCTACAGTACTTTTCAAGTTTGAGTCTGGTAACATAGTTTTTTGTGATCCTTACTTTCTCGCTCCATTTATTGTAAGATATCGTTGGTGCAAGCAATGTCATGCAATTCGTGATGCGAGAATCTTTTTATAGAAATTCAACCAGACTTTATTGGGAGGAAGTGACCAGCTATGACCTTTTATGCTCTCCTCACGAAGGAGCTGCGGTTGCGCTTCCGGCGGGAACGCACGGTGTGGGTGATTGTGGGCTATCTGCTTGCGATGAGCCTGCTGGGCTGGATTACGCTGAGTAGTTATAACAACTCTGGGGCCTATAGCGGGGGCAATGATTTGAGCAGCGTTGGGCGCAACCTCTACTATATGCTTTCAGTGGTACAGCTGTTCCTGGTGATCTTTGTCACGCCCTCTTTTACGGCAACAGCTATTAATGGTGAGAAGGAACGGCAGACCTTCGATATGCTGCTCTGCTCACGCCTTTCAGCTTTTTCGCTGGTTATAGGCAAGCTGGCCGCGGGTCTGGTCAATGCCGTGTTGCTTATTGTCGCATCACTGCCTCTTTTTAGCCTCGTTTTTTTCTTCGGCGGCATCTCTCCTTTGCAGATTCTGCAAGCGCTCTGGCTCTATATTGTCACAGCTCTGGTGCTGAGTTCGCTGGGCGTGTTTTGTTCGATTATTATCAAGCGCCCGGCAATCTCGACGGCGATTGTGTACGGCATCGGACTACTCTGGGTCTTTGCGCCTGTTGTCACATCTCCTATTATTGTCAATATGCTGAACGGGCTGTTTATGGCTTATCCCAGCCGTCCTCAGATTATGTTTATCTGGAACCCGCTAATCGCGCTCACCAGCACGTATCCAGGCGGACAGCTAGCGCTTCCCGGCGTCTTGAGTGGCAGATTTCTGGACTATGGCCTGGTGCTGGGCAGTCCTCCGCTTATACTTGGAAGGCTACGCATTGCTCCCTGGCAGGCTTATAGTGCCCTGAGCCTGCTGACAACCCTGCTGCTCGTGCTTTTTAGTTTGCTGTTGGTCAGATCGACAACGCTCGCACGACCTTTTGCATGGCTGAAGGGGTTCGTAGGACTGCCAAAGTTTGATGCGGGGAAGACGGCGAACAACTAGCTCGTCATGTTTTCCTCGCATCCTGAGTCATCTACTTGAGATGACTCATGGATGTTTTATGATGCGGCTATTCGCTTGTCGTAGTGGACGCCTATGCGTTGACCGCCGGGCCGATCCAGATAGTCTGGATGTTGACGAACTCGCGAATGCCGAATGCGGAGAGTTCGCGCCCGTAGCCGCTGTGTTTGACACCACCAAAGGGCAAACGCGGATCACTTGCGGTCATGCCGTTAATGAAAACGCTGCCGCTCTCTAAATGGCAGGCGATCTGGCGGGCACGGTCAACGTTTCGCGTCCACAGGTTACCGCCCAGCCCGAATTTAGAATCGTTGGCGAGTTCGATGGCATGCTCGGTGTTGCGAGCACGAATGATGGCAGCTGCCGGGCCGAAGGTTTCTTCGCGGAACATAGGCATGGTGGGGGTAACGTTGGTGACAATCGTTGGCTCGTAGTAGTAACCCTTGCCCTGTGCAAAATTGCCTCCCAGCAAGAGGCGTGCTCCCTGCTTGACGGTATCCTGAACCTGCTGATGCAGCATTTCACGTAGATCGCCGCGCGCCATCGGCCCAAGCTGGGTCGCACGGTCAAGCGGGTCGCCCATGCGCAGCTTCGCGGTTGCCTCAACAAACTTCTGTTCAAATGCGTCGGCTATCGCTTCGACGACGATAAAACGCTTGGCGCAAATACAGCTCTGTCCCGTATTCTGGAAGCGGGCGCGCACTGCCATCTGGGCCGCGCCGTCAAGATCGGCATCATCCAGCACAATAAAGGCATCGGAGCCACCAAGCTCCAGAACATGCTTCTTCAAATGATGCCCGCTATTTTCCGCAACCGAGACGCCCGCCGCTTCGCTGCCTGTGAGCGTAACGGCGGCGACGCGTGGATCGGCGATCAGTGGAGCTGTCTGCCAACCTGGGACCAGCACCGTTCTAAATACGCCCTCTGGCAAGCCACAGTCGCGGAAGATGCGCTCGATATCGAGGGCGACGCGCGAGACGTTAGAGGCGTGCTTGAGGACCGCAGCGTTCCCGGCCATGAGGGCAGGAGCGGCGAAACGAAATACTTGCCAGTAGGGAAAGTTCCACGGCATGAGCGCGAGTACTACGCCTAGTGGCTGGAACGAGACATAGCTCTCGGTCGCACTCGTTTTGACAGGCTCATCCGCGAGAAACCTCTCAGCGTTATCAGCATAAAAATCGCAGTTCCATGCACACTTCTCAATCTCGGCTTCCGCTTCCACAATGGGTTTACCCATTTCGAGCGTCGCGGTGCGAGCTAACTCTTCTTTGTGGTCTCGCAAATAGCGAGCCATACTATGAAAAAACGTGCTGCGCTCTGCGAAGCTGGTTCTGCGCCAGCTTCGTTGTGCCTTATACACCTGTGCAAGCGTGTCGTTGATCTGGACCCGGTCGAAAAGTTCAAATGTCTCCAGAACTTCTTCAGTGGCCGGGTTGATCGATTGAATGCTCATGACAATTTCCTCCTGTGGCTCATTCTACCGCCACAAATCCACCTCTCGCAAGCACGAGAGAGGCGATCAATCTTGAAGTGGACGCGCTCAATGGAGGGCCAGGTAATGA
>DASTZT010000057.1:0-4349 GCA_035764225.1 Ktedonobacteraceae bacterium | reverse complement strand
CTTCAACTATCAGCGGGGCCAGCATCCACTTTCCTCTGTATAGAGATGTCAGCACTAGAAAACGTCACCAATCGTCACCAGTTGTTACCGATCTTGGTTCAGCTCTCAATATTCGTTTGAGTCATCTTCTCACTCTTCTTTCTGAAGAAAACGTTCAAATGTACTCAAAAGTTGCGTTGAATGTAACACACCTTCTTTTATACTGTAAACGATGGGTGGCGAGAAATGTCATCTATCATCTTCTGATGAAAGGAGGAAAAAAAGGAATCCATGCCCTTATGGCCTACATGATGCCAAAGCTCTCACTGTTCATTGGGAAAAAACAGCATCTCGGATATGCATGTGCTCTATATGGAATCTCTGAATGTTCTTTACAAGAAAGGAAAAGAAGCATGAAACAAGCATTTTCTTTCCGTCTGGCTCATTTGCTCAAAGGGAGTTCGCGTACGCTTCTGACCGCCACCCTGCTGGCGATGATGCTAGTGTTTACAGCGTTTGCAGCAACTCCAGCGGCCCATGCGGCATCTGTATCCACCGCCCAAACAACGCACTGTGCGATGGTGCTTGCCCCCCTCCAGCCAGGTGAACAAACCTCACAGGTCGTGTTCTCTCAGTGTATCCAGGGAAATCAACCATTGGTTGTTCCAAACGCCAGTACGCCTCTGGTCACTGTGTACCTGGCTGATGGCTTTACAGGTTCTCGTACCACGATTTTTGGAAACGCTGGCCCCTGTGATGCTACAGGATATAAGATTGACAAGATGCCAATCGTCAACAATATTAACTTCAACAATAACATTTCCTCGTATAAAGTGTTTAATAATTGTGACTTCACACGGGATTACTCCGGGAATGGTGAGACAGGTGATTGCGCCGGGACTTTCGTGGGAGATGTTTTCTCACTAGCAGGTACTGGTATGGACAATCGGATGAATTCCATGCGACTCAGCTCTGTCTTCCATTCCTGCTAATTCCCTCAAAACGGAAGATATGCCGTCAAACTTAGAATAGCTGGTGACGGGAATATTCCCGACGGGCGAAACCGTCAGGCGAATCAAAGCCTCCAACAGGGAGCGCTGACGCCGGAAGGGAAAGATGTTAGCTGGGAGAAACGCTTTCCCTTCCGGCTTTCAGCCTTTGCCGCTTCGGTGAGACTTTCTTTCACCTGAACAGTAGTTAGATATCCTCTCCATAACATTGCTGAAAAGTTATTCGAGAAAGGGAAAAGCAACATGAAACAATCATTCTTTTTCCGTCTGGCTCATTTGCCCAAACATACCCTTTTAATAGTATCGCTGCTAGCGGTGATGCTAGGGTTTACAGCTTTTGCTGCTCCAGCGGCCCATGCTGCATCGTCATCCACAATAGAGCAGTGTGCAGTTGGGCTTGCTCCATTATATGCGGGAGAGCAAACGTCACAGGTTTTGTCCTCTCGATGTGCTCAAGGAAACCAGTCCGTCGTTGCTCCACTCATCAGCGTGCTTCTGGCGCGTGTGTTCCCGAAAGCCCAATTTATGGGTACTCCTGCGAGTCTTTTTGGGAATGCTGGCCCTTGTGATTCTACGGGATACACTATCAATGTTTTGGGAACTCCTATCGGATCATATCAGGTTTTTAATGGTTGTACCTTTAGCCGTATAACGAGTGATACAGGCGCTTGTCGAGCCTTTAAGGGGAACGTTTCTTCTGTCCCGTTCAAGATACGTACCCTCCAGCTCTCTGCTAACGATCTGCTTTGCCCATTACCCTCAAACAAAAAGATCTGATAATCGCGCTGAATGATCGAACGAACATAGCAGGTTGAGAGCTATTGCATCGAACCTTCACTATAAAATTTTGTAGTGAAGGTTCGATGCGATTCTCATGTCCAGAAGTGACTTGCAACACTCGATCAGAACCGCAGCAAACAGGGCTGATTTCGACCGCTTTCTCTGTTAGACTATAGGGAAAGTGGAGCAGAGGCCCTTTGGTATTGCCTGTTGCGGCTTCTTATCTGCTTGTCTTCCCAGGTTGGACAATATATGTATCAAATCACCAAATGCGAGAGAGGGAAATGATGAGTACAAGCACGAGTAAAAGCCAGATCCTTTCGGAGCTTCAAGATGAGCAAACTGCATGGGAGGCGCTGCTGAGTGACATTGGTGAGGCGCGTATGACAGAGCCGGGTGTTGCCGGGGAGTGGTCGATCAAAGATATCGTGGCGCACCTGACGGGCTGGCGAAAACGCACGGTCGGTCGCTTCCAGGCGGCCCTACACCATCAGCCAGTGCCAGCACCACCCTGGCCGTCACACTTGCGGACCGACGACGAGATCAATGCCTGGATGGTGGAGTCCAACCGAGATCGCCCCCTCTCTGCCATCCTTCAGGAGGACCGAGCCGTCTTCCAGCAACTGGTGGACACTCTCAGTGCGTTTCCTGAAGCAGAACTGATGGACCCCCACCGCTTCGCATGGTTAGAGGGCGAGACATGGAGCGGAGCAGCCTTCTTCGCCCACTTGCATGAGGAGCACGAGCCAGATATCCGAGCCTGGCTAAACAAGCAGCAGTAGTTAAGAGTGGTGAGCAGGAAGGGAGCCATGTACGGCTCCCTTTTCCCTATTTACAGCAGGGATATTCTTATGGTAGACCCTATCCCACCAGCTGGAAGCGTTCTGCAATATCTTTGATCCGTGGCTCGTTGCGCCACTTCGGGGGAACCTCTTGTCGAAAGATTGTCACGGCCTCGTGAAAGCGTTTTTGACTCTTCAAGGCGACGGCTCCGGTGATGCCCTCTTCCAGACAGCGAGTGTATTCCTCAAGATTGTTCGACAGAATAGCGGCCTGCCCCTGATGGTTCATAATTTCTAGGCGGATGCGTTCAGGCAAGGCACTCGTAGACTGATAAGCGGTCAATCTGCCCTCAAATAATTTCCCGCCAAAGGCAGTGAAGGCTTTATCCCCTTTACCCTGGCTCAGGTAGGCCAGCCCCTCGTAAAGGCCCATAGAAAAAATATTAGCATTAGCATGTGTCATGAGATCATATGCTGAGTGCTCAGGAAAAGTTTCATAGGCGAGTTGAATGTAGAAGTCTGCCTCTCTTACACGCCCACAACGCGAAAGAGCTTCAGCCGCTATAATATAAGCGCGAGCCTGTAACAACGGAGGGACATAGCGGCTGTAGGAGAGAATCTCCTGGCAGGCCCTGAGCATATTTTCATCTTGCTGGAAGTAGCGAAACGCGTTTGCCTGTTCAATTAAAGCTGCCACTAAGGCTGGGTAATCGCTAGCTTGTTTGGCATACCCGACTGCTCGTTGACACAGCCTCACCGTCTCTGCCAGTTGTAACCGGTGAGAGACGAGCATTCCCTGCAACCTCAATCCCTGCGAAGCCAGGCTGGCGGCCTGCGTGTGAGAGGGGGTCAATTGGAGGAAACGTGGCAGAAAACTGGCAAGCACCTGCTCGGACAGCCGCAACTGTCCGGTATTGCTCAATTCCCAGCACGTCGCGGTCAGCGTTTCAAAATGCTGAAGCGTTACCGCATCCAGATTTGACGGTGTATCTAGTGCAGTGCTTAATCGCTCCCACGGCTCAGGATCAGCGAGGGTTTGAGGAACAATGGGTAACATACTCGCAGTAGAGAGCAGATGTAGTAACGCTGCCCTTCTCTGTGGATCAAAGTGTGCCATAGTGATATCCCCTGATGCTAGCAGTTGGAAAAGGGATGCGACCTGTTCCGACGTAAGCCTGACGAGAAGTGATGACGCATCTTCCTTCGCCTCTAATACAACCTCTCTATCACGATAGAATGTTTTGAGGCGGTCTCGCTGGTCTGAATCTTCCTGCGAATAATCCAGCCTGACTAGTCCGAGTTGTTCTGGTGTCTTCTCAAGACAGGCACATAACCGCTGGATGTTATCTATCCTGAGCGGCTCTCCACGCTCTGCCCGCACAACCGTTGCAACAGAGATCTCTGCGAAATCCGCTAATTGTTGTTGGCTCCATCCCTTTTGAAGCCTTACCCTACGTAACAAGGTATTTTTCATCCTTGCCCCCTCACACGCACCAGGCTGTCTTTGCATCATTTGCAAGCTGTTCTCGCGTTATTATAACATAAACGCCAATCTCATCATGCCTCCACTGCTTGAGCAGTGAGGAGTCAGAGCGCGATGAAAGCATATACCGGCCCTGGGCAGTTTATTACAAGGTAACTACTCAGGTCCCCCTTTCCCGAGAGAGTGAAAGCTGATACACTGTGAGCATGACCGAAGAAGAAACCCGAGTCCTGCAGGGTGCCTTTGCGGACTTGCAACAAACCGTTCACGAGTTGAAAGCCTGCGTAAGCCAACTGCAAGAGCAGGTGAAACAGA
>DASTZT010000056.1:0-3962 GCA_035764225.1 Ktedonobacteraceae bacterium | reverse complement strand
AACCGGTTCAGCTGATTACACCACACTTCACGCTACCACTCCCTATCATCGATATCACCCATTTGTCTCCTATAGAGCGCGAAAGCACGCAAAAGCTCATTTTGCAACAGGAGGAACAGCAACCTTTCGATCTGGAACATGGACCGCTGCTGCGCACAACACTGATACACAGCGCCAAAGAAGAAAATACGCTCATTTTGACCATGCATCACATTATTTCTGATGGCTGGTCGATGAGCGTATTTTCTCATGAACTCTCTGCATGTTATACAGCACACGTTCGAGGCATTCCCCCTGTACTGCCAGAACTGCCTATTCAGTACAGCGATTTTGCGGTCTGGCAGCGTACACAACTCCAGCGTGAGATCGCGGAACAATTGGCATACTGGAAACAAGAGCTTGCCGGTGCGCCTTCCTTACTGGAACTACCCACCGATTATCCGCGACCCGCCGCGCAAACATTTCACGGTGCCTGGCAACACTTTACTTTATCCAGCCACCTCTCAGAGCAACTGAGAACATTAAGCCTGCATGAAGGCGTAACCCTCTTTATGCTCCTGCAAGCTGCCTTCGCGCTCTTATTGGCGCGTTACAGCGGACAGGACGACATTATCATAGGCTCACCAATCGCCAATCGCACCCGGACAGAACTCGAAGGGCTGATCGGTTTCTTTGTGAATACCCTGGCTTTGCGCACCAGATTGACTGGCAACCCCACCTTCCATGAAGTACTGGCGCAGGTACGCAAAACGACCCTCGACGCCTATGCTCACCAGGACATTCCTTTCGAAAAGCTGATCGAGGAACTTGCACCGGAACGCAGCCTGAGTTACTCTCCCCTTTTCCAGGTATTATTCATTCTCCAGAACGTCCCGCAGTGGCAACTGAAAATGGCAGATGTGACGGCCCGTAAAGTTGGAGACGAAGGTGACTCGGTCATGTTCGATCTCACGCTGGCACTCGTGGATGACCCTCAACATCTCAGAGGCGTTTTCGGCTACAAATCAGCGTTATTCGCTCCCTCTACTATTACGCGTATGGTAGAACACTGGCAGATTCTGCTGGAAAGCATCGTTGCCAACCCCAAACAACGCATCAGCAACCTACCCATGTTAAGCAAAGCGGAGCAGTATCAATTGCTGACCGAGTGGGACGCGACCTCCCATGTTCCCGCTCAATCCGCCTGCGTCCACACTCTGTTCGAAGCTCAGGCGGAACAGATTCCCGACGCGATAGCCGTTACTTTTGAGGGCGACAGCATCAGCTATGCCGCGCTCAATAGACGCAGCAACCAGCTCGCCCATAGCTTGCGTGAGCTAAAAGGCCGCCCAACCGAGCCAGTGGCGCTTATTCTCTCAAGAGGGCCTCAACAGATCATCGCGCTGCTAGGAGTACTCAAGGCAGGCTGTCCTTTCGTTTGCTTTGATCCTCATGCCCCTATCGCTCGCCTTCAAACGATGCTGGCTGAGCTTGCGCCAGGCTATATTATCACTGAAGCCCGCTATCTTCAGAGCCATCCAGAGAACGCTGACTTATGCTGCCAGACTGTTGGACGCAACGGACACATTCTTTTGCTTGATGTGCATGCGGATCAAGCCGCACGTCCCCTTCCCTTAGCAGAAGGAGAAGAATATAGCAACAAGTATCATGATTGGACTTACATCGAGTCGCACCCACGCGGGAATCCCCCGTTGAATATCCATGTGACCGATCCTGCTTACATTGCCTACACCTCCGGTTCCACAGGTGTACCCAAAGGCATTGTTGAATCGCATTACAGTTTTCATCATTTTTTGACGTGGTTCAGTCGAGCGTGCAAGCTGCACTCGCTGCGACGTATCGCGCAATGGGCTTCGCTTACGTTCGATCCAGCCCTGGATGAGATTTTCGCGACCCTGTGTTTCGGCGCGACATTATGTATGACGACTGATACAATTATGGCCGATCCAGGCGCGGTCGTGCGCTGGGTACAGCGAGAGCAAATTATGCTGCTTCAGACAGTCCCCAGTTTCCTGCGCTACATGCTCCAGGCAATTGAAGATGAACAGATAGAACCATCACACCATCCCTTCCCACACCTGGAATTCCTGCTGATGGTGGGAGAGGTGCTACCGATAGAGCTGGCCGAACGCATATTGCAGCGTCTAGCTCCAACTGCTCAATTGCTCAATCTCTACGGGCCAACCGAAGCCATTGTCGCAACGCGCCATACCGTTGAAGCTATTGCTCCCAACCAGCGATCAATTCCCGTTGGGCGTCCTATAGACGGCTGCCAGGTTCTCATTCTCGATCAGCATCAGCAGCTCTGTCCCATAGGTGTGATCGGAGAGATTTACATTCGTGGTCACTACCTTAGCAGTGGCTACTTCCGGCGACCAGAGGAGACACAGCGTGCCTTTATGCGCAATCCTCTGCGTCCAGAGAGCGAGGATCGAGTTTATCGCACCGGAGACACTGGGCGCTGGCTCCCTGATGGCACGATAGAATTTTTCGGTCGTCGAGACCATCAGGTGAAGATTCGTGGCATGCGCGTTGAGCTTGAAGAGGTTGAAGCGGTCTTATTGCGCCATCAATCTATTCGCGCCTGTGCGGTTGTCGCTCATCAGGATCAACGACAGACAACGCGGCTGGTGGCCTATATTGTGCCATCAGAAGCACATACTCAGAGCTTGCTTACAGAGATACAGCCATATCTGCGAACGCGTTTACCAGACTATATGCAGCCTGCGATGTTCGTCATTCGCGAGACATTGCCACGCACGTCGAGCGGGAAAATTGATCGGCGAGCGCTGCCGCCTCCCGATTGGGATTATGGACGGAAAGAGGTAATCGCTGCCCCGCGCACACCTCTCGAAGAAATGCTGGTAGATATCTGGGCCGAGGTCTTGCAGGCAAAACAGGTAAGCATCCATGATGACTTTTTCGCATTAGGAGGACACTCGCTGCTCGCAACGCGTTTTATCGCCCGTATACGCGATGTGTTTCAGGTGGAGCTATCGGTGCGTGTACTTTTTGGCGCACCAACCATAGAGGAGCTGGCAAAATGCATTGAGACGGCTCGTCAGGCTGGGCACAACATGCAAATGCCGCCGATCAAGCCGGTATCCAGAGACAAGCAACAGCCGCTCTCCTTTGCGCAACAACGGCTCTGGTTTCTCGAACAGCTCACACCCGGCATCGCGCTTTACACTATCGTCACGGCCATTCAACTGGAAGGCGTGCTGAACATAGCAGCTCTGGCCCGTAGCCTCCATGCCCTGGTACAGCGCCATGAGATTCTGCGCACGTCTTTTGGCATGAACAGCGGTCAACCTGTACAAATTATTGCTCCATCGCACTCCGTCGCTCTGCCCGTTATCAACCTGAGCGGCTTGTCTGTCCCTGAGCAAGAGGCCGAACGGGATCGGCTGATGCAAACCGAAGAGCGACGTTCATTCGACCTTGCGCATGGCCCACTATTCTATGTCTGGCTACTGCGTCTTAGCGCAGACAAGCATGTGTTGCTCCTGACCGTTCACCATAGTATTTCTGACGCATGGTCGATGGGCGTCTTTTTACGCGAGCTTTCTGCGCTCTACAATGCCTACACAACTAACATACCCATCCCATTGCCTGCGCTACCACTGCAATACGCTGACTTCGCACACTGGCAGCGCACATGGTTGCAGGGCAGCGTTCTAGAAACTCAGCTGGCCTACTGGAAAGAGCAGTTAGCCGGAATACCAGAAGTGCTCGCGCTGCCAACGGATCGACCACGCCCCGCGCTCCAAACCTTTGATGGCGCGGAACACTCTTTCATCCTTCCTGCCGATCTTTCAGATGCGCTCAAAATGCTCAGTCGGCGCGAAAGAGTTACCCTCTTTATGACACTGTATACAGCTTTTGTCATCCTGCTGGCTCGCTATAGCGGGCAGGATGCTATTGTGATCGGCTCTCCCATCGCTAACCGCACCCATACCGCG
>DASTZT010000055.1:0-8772 GCA_035764225.1 Ktedonobacteraceae bacterium | reverse complement strand
GTAATGCCGCAGAGCCATCTCCGCGCAGCAAGAGTACATCGAGATAGAGCATCTCAACTAGTTCCGGTTGGTAGCCTGGTGGATTGGTCGGATCAGGTAACACCCGTCCACGTGCCTGATCGATTGCCGGCCCGGCCAGGTGATACATCAAGGCATCCCAGGCAGTAGGGGGCAGCAGTGCCGCCAACATCATCAACAACACCGTCATCAGGATATAGCCCCAGAGCACACGTTCCAACCAGGAGCCTGATCGAATCGCCTGCCCGATGTGCCGCGCCTGTGCGCCCAGCCAGCCCAGCAGCCACCACCCATCTCTCGCGCAGAGCACTGAAAGCAGGCCAAGACCACCCCAGACCGTCCACGAAGAAAGCCAACCAGGTATTCCCAGAGCAAACGTCGCTAAACCAAGCGCTCCCAAGCCCAGACCAGCAGCCAGCGCCACACGCATAGAATCCTCGACCAGCGGAAAATGAAACCATCTCCAGAAACGCAGGCCCAACGCCGCGCCCAGCAACAACATCCATAAGGCAACAGCCAGATCAACTACATGCCCGGCCACACGCAGCGGCGTTTGCCAGTCAAGGGCAATCTGGTGTGTAGGAGCGAATACAGTGGGGAAGAAGCTTGCAAAGAGTGGAAAATGGACAAAATAGTAGGCAATCAATACGGCGCTTATCCACGCGAAGGCAAGCCGCATTCTCCAGCGTCTACTGCCTTTGGGTGCAAACGGCTGGCCCGATTCTGCTTCATCGAACATAGAAATCGAGCCAGCCACCGGCTGAGTTGAATCATCCGATGCCTGAGGCATTATCGTGGTGTGGTACTCAACTGCTCATCAGGCGAAGCAGTAACAAGCGGTTTGGTAATCCGGTTTGCTGTGTGTCCTGAAGATCGCCGATTTCGACCAAAACGCGCGCGCAAGACATAGAAAAAAGCCTCGATAAAAATCTTGCGCGACATCTTTGATTTGCCTATGCGTCGATCAACGAAAATGATCGGCACTTCGCTCACCCGGAACCCATGCTGAAGCGCCTGGTACGTCATCTCCACTTGAAACGCATACCCTTGAGATCGTACTGCGTCCAGGTCCAATGCTGCCAGCACCGTTGTACGATAGCAGCGATAGCCAGCAGTAGCATCCTTGACGGGCAGACCGAGCATGAACCTGGCGTAAATATTGCCGCCGCCGCTGATAAAACGTCGCAACAGCGACCAGTTCGGCGTGCCACCACCACGTACATAGCGTGACCCAATGACCAGATCGGTATGCTCTGCTGCTGCAAGAAAATCTGGTAAATAGCGCGGGTCGTGAGAGAAATCTGCATCCATCTCAAAAGCTAGATCATAGCCATGCTCCAGTGCATAGCGGAAACCAGCAATATAGGCTGTCCCCAGCCCCAACTTGCCGGTCCGGTGCAGCGTCGAGATATGAGGAAAGCGCTCACGCAAAGCATCAGCAATCTCGCCCGTGCCATCTGGTGAATTATCGTCGATAATGAGAATATCTACCCCCGGCGCATAGCGAACAATCTCCTCGACGATAGCAGTGATATTCTCACGCTCGTTGTAGGTTGGCATTACAATCAAAGACTTCATCGAAACACTCCATTTCGTACCATCATATTTCGTGCATGTCCCGCCCGCTGTATATGCAGCCCAGGCCGGAGAAGCCTCATCGTCATCTCATCTCAATCCACTGCTGCAAGCGACCCCGATGTCGTGTATCGCTGATCGTCTGGCTCAGGTGGAGTGGGAGTACCATTGTGAAAGCGCCATGAGCGCCGGAACAAGAGCAAGCCGACCACCCCGATGCTTACTCCAAACCAAAGCGTGCAAAAGCGAATCAGGAGCGTTGCCGCTCCAGCAACGGTCGCGCTGCGCGTGACCAACGCATACATCAGACCAAGAATACTAAGATCAGCGCTGCCCAACCCGCCAGGAAGTCCTGTCACTGAACCAATCAGCGTCGAAGTTGCCAGGATAAAGGCCGCCTGGATCAAAAGAAACCATGTCCCTGATAATCCCAACCCCACCAGCACCAGATAAAAAGCAGCACATTCGCCCGACCAGGAAACCAGGCCAATCAAAACCGCCAGTGTCAAGGGCCGCCAGCGCAAGAGAGCATACGCGCTCTCATAAAAATTTTGCAATTCCTGCGCAAAGCGCCGAACGACAGGAGGACGCTCGCCCCAACCCAGGAGCTTAAACGCTAGTGGTCGATATTGGATAATCCCAATAAGCGCCAGGGCTGCAAGCAAAATAGCTAACAATCCCTGCCAACCAATGCCATAGAGCGCCAGCCCACCCCCAGCCAGCAGCAGCAGTGCCAGACCATCGGTCAGCCGCTCAGCCATGATAACCGGAGCAGTGCGGCTCATTGGCGTCCCGTTATGCCGCTTCAGCAAATAGGCTTTGAGTAACTCTCCCACCTTCCCTGGCGTAATCGCCATAGAAAGTCCTGCAATAAAAATCTTCAAGCTGACCAGGCGTGGCACCTGCAAGTCCAGGCATCGAAGATAGTAGTCCCATTTGACAAAGCGCAGACTATAATTGAGCAGCGTCAACCCCAAGATAGCAGGCAACAGCGCCCAGGGAAAGTACCGCAGTGCTTGCAGCAGGCGCGGCAGGTCTGCATAAAACGATATACCGGCAATTACCGCCACACCAAATGCCACCGAGATCAACGTCTTCGCGCGTAAATGAGCCATCCCATCAACCTTAGTAGTGTTCGATCATTGGAGTCATCTTGTCTTCGCAATATTGGAACTTTAGACAGTCAAATAGAGAAGTGCAAACATAGTGAGTACACACAGCACCACCGAGCCAAGAATATGTTTATCCTTGAGCAATATCTCTTCAGGGCTTCCGCCCTCCATCTTCATATAGATAAGATACAAATATCGAAAAATGCCATATAGGACAAAAGGAATAGTAATCATTAAACGATGATTGCCTGTCGTGCTTTGAAATGTATAGAGACTATAAGCCATCACCGTAGCTGATGTGACAATAGTCATCATTTGATCGAGCAACTGCGGGCTATATTCGCGCAAGATACGTCTATGCGCCGCCGCATCGGTCTCCAACAGCATCAGTTCCTGGCGGCGTTTGCCGAGAGCTATAAACAGCGAGAGCAAAAGCGTACATAGATAGAGCCAGGGAGAGATCGGTACAGGAATCACTACGGCCCCCGCTACTGCTCGCAGTACAAATCCCCCCGCAAGACAAAACACATCAATAATAACAACATGTTTGAGCCGGTAGGTATACGCTAGATTGAGTCCGACATAGGCTGCCGCTACAACGCCAAAAAGGTATCTCCCGCCGCCCAGATTGCCAAGTATCCCATACTGGCTATCAAGTGGCTGTGGCGGACTGGGGACCAGGCTAATCCGCAATGGCACAAGGCTTACATGCAGGCTTTGCGCCACGCCCGCTGCCCCCGACCAGGCAAGCAGGAGAATCGTCAGCGAGCTTGCCAGGATGGCAATGGCGACGATACCTCCTATCGCCGTTGAAACAGCCAGTTTGCCCGATGCCAGGGGACGTCTGCATTTCGTTGGGTGCTGCCGGTCTGAGTCCAGGTCTTTCAGATCATTGATGAGATACACCAGGCCAGAGAGCAAACAGAACACCACAAACGCCCCAACAGCACGGCCCAATGCGCCAAAATCGAGCACACGCTGCGCAAAAACAATACCAGCAAAGACCAGTAGATTCTTCGTCCACTGGCGCGGGCGCATCGCTTTGAGCAGATACCAGAGTTGGAGATAGCGCGGAGCAGGCAGTGCAATGTGCGAACCGGTATTTTGCGTATTTTGAACAGCCTCTTGATCCTCTGCAATGCTTCTCACTGCGCCAGACTCCATCTCATCTCGTCTGTCATCGTAACTCCACAGTTCCATCCAGAAAGGGTGACATCATGTTCCCTCTTGTTGGAGAACGGTTAGCGGGCAAGAACAGTCACCAGCATTCATCAATAGACCCGCTTTCGCAGATCAGCCAGCTTCATCAGTGTGATCTTATGTTTATCCGTCATAATATAGCGCTTATCAGTGAAGTACCCCATCACTTTATTAACACTTTCGCGTGAAGCGCCTACCATAGATGCCAACTCCTGTTGGGTCAACCGCAGTTCAATACGCACTCCCTGAGCCGTTGGCGCTCCATGCGTTTCAGATAGTTCTAGCAGTTTTTTTGCCACGCGCCCATAGACATCCAGGAAGAGTAAATCCTCGATCTGCTGGTCAGCCTGACGCAGCCGCTGGGAAATCACCTTCATCACCTGCACAGCAATCTTTGGATGGTTCATCACCACATTGACAAAATCCTGCCGCTGGAGGGCATACAACTCCACACGCTCCAGCGCAATAGCATCCGCCGAACGTGGTTCACCATCCAGGATAGAAAGTTCGCCAAAGCATTCGCCTGCCCCAAAGACGGTAAGGGAAACTTCCTGACCATCTGGACTGGTAAGCGCGATCTTCACCTTGCCCTCTTTGACAATATAGAGCACCTGTCCGGGGTCATCCCGGTGGAAGATCACCTCGCTTTGACGGAAAACACGCTTGCGCGCCACCGCTGAAAGCTCCCTCAGGCTCTCATCGTCCAGATCGGCAAACAACGGCACTCGTGCGAGATTAGGAACATCTTGAACAGTTGTATCCATATGCTGATAACATCCTCTCTCGCCCCATGCTTGGGCAAACCATCCGCTGGTGAGACAACTCCAAAGGTTTCGCGCTTGCTCTTGCCAGCCACATGCAAGCGTCAAGCGCACTCAATATCAATAGTTCCCGCATCAGTCGCCCTCAGCGGCTGCGCGTGTACAGTATACAATGGCTGATTATTGGTTGTAATGCACGTTCCACTATGGCCGTTCGTATCAACCCAGGCAATCATATATGTGTTTCCAACGGCCACAGACGGAACAGAAAACGCTCCGGTCACATCCGTTTTTGCCTGATATTGCTGTCCCTCTAGCTTGAGTACCTGCGTACTCGAATCAAAAGCCCATTGACTCGCCAGCAATACCTGGAAATTCGCTGCCGGAGATGTATCTGGATAGGTCAACCGCCCCTTCAAAGCTTGAGGCAGAGAGAGCGCATTTCGCGCCTCCTGGCCCTCTGGTGTATCACTATAGCCACTCATCAATTGCTGGTAGGCAGCCACTGCCTGGTCATAGTGCTGCCCAGTCGCAAGTTGCTGCGCCAGCCCCAGCAGCGCCTGCGCGCTCGCCGCGTGAACCTGCACCTCACAAGACGCATCGCAGTAGGCAGCTTGTCCAAGCGCCTGATAGCGTGTAAGAGCAGCCTGAAATGCTTGTTGTTGTTGTGCCTGATTGCCCCACGCGAGATAGGCAGCCACTATATCCTGCCGCGCTCGCACTCCTAGCGATTCATCAATCACTGGCGAAGCCACAACCGGCTGAAGCTCCGTTACAGCATGAGCAAATTGCTGATGAGCGCTCAATTCCTCCGCCCACTCAACGGTAATGCGCGCCATTGTTTGATTTGACGCTACCGTTTCACCGCTCAGTTGATACGCACTCAGCGCCAACCCATATTGCCCACGCGCCTCAAACCACTGTCCCTGAAGCCGGTGCAATGGCGCAGCGCTGAGCAATCCTGCTGCTCCTATAACGATCAGGACCACCGTAAAGACACCAGCACGCGCTAAGACATGCCGCGCATGTGCGCGCCAAAGAAGTGACCACAGGATGATCGCGGGAATGCTAAGCACCCCTGCAACCAGACCAATACGCAAACTGGCTAATCCCCAATCCGGCGCAATAACTCCTATCGATGTTGTTGATCTGGCAAAGAAGAACAGCAGACCAAAGAGCAGCGCTAATACCACCGCAGTCGCCCAGATGAGACGTAACGATAACCAATGCGATGCTGTACCTTCACCCGCTATTTGCTGCAAGGGCTTCTCTTCAAGAGAGACGTGCCTTAGACCGTTTTTCAGAGATACTGGTTCCTCTACCTCTGGCGCTGACAAGGGGAGTAAGAGCGCGTTGGACGGTGATAGCATCATCTCCGTTGAGACATCATGAAGAGGGACGCTATCTTCTGATGAAGGAGCAATGGAAGAAGGCTGCAACGCCTCCGGATTAGAAAAAAGAAGCGGCGCTTCGCTAGACGATAAAAAACCGCGATCTTCATCAACATCAGACGCAAGCGAAAGCACCACATGAAGAGGCCGTTCTCCTGGCGGCTCATCGGAGAGAACTACCATGCTGGCAGAATCGGCTAATACGCCATGCGTCAGGTCAACAGGTGCAGAACCAGGCGGTCCATGATGAACAACGCTGGAGATCACGGGCGCTCCGCATCGGGGACAGCGCTGCGCCTGCACCGGCAGAATCAAGCCACAGGTTTGGCAGGTAGAATTCCACTTCCCTGGCATCAGCAGCGGCCTTTCTCACCTATCGCCGCGCTCTTGAGGGCGCGGCTAGACCAGAGCCTGATGGAGCAATACAAGAGCCATTATATTGCCTGGTCAACCAGGAGCGCAACACATTTTATATGCTGATTGCTCGTTCTTCTCCGATGAGTGGTCAGCGAAGTCGATGATGCCCGGCCAGGCCGGACATCATTTCTAAATTGTCTAAATTGAACTTCCTAGTCAGCGGGTATAGCACTCGGCTCATCTGGCCTGTCATCCTGCTCGATGCGCTTTGCATACAGCGTATGGCCCTCGGAAGTCAGGCAGCGCCCAGTCGCCAGTTCATACTGCCAGTTATGCAGCCGGCACGTCAGAATGCCATCCTCGATCACTGCAAAGCGAGTGAGGTCAGCTTTCATATGTGGGCAGCGCTTCTGAATGCGATAGCCGCATGCCTCCCATGTCCCCTGGGTGGGGCCATGCTCTGCATAGAAGCCCTCGGCATACTGACGCCGCTCTTCACTCAGGCATTTAAAGAACGTCTAAATATAGTCGTTATACTTGCCACGACGACTGGCCTCGAACCGGCACGACAGGAAAAGCTCATTGACCCAATCTTCGTGATGGTGGATGATACATTCCTCCACCAGCGCGCGATCAATACGGAAGCGATAGGTCCACTCTTCACCCTCCCACTTCGTCACCGTGCGCGTCCGAAAATCAAGCAGAACGCCCACCTCGCCCAGATCGAGCAGTACCGCGTCATTCACCCCGGCACAGATATAATCTGCCTGCGCCAGCAAAGGCTCGAACCAATCCTTCAACGCTTGCAGAACATCGACCCGTCCACTTACCCACTGAGCATGCTCTTGCTCAATCACCGCCCATTTACGCTTTTGATAGGCCCGCAGATACTCTAGCTTATTCGTGAAGATCGCCTTGACGTCACCCTCTGGAAGCGGATGAGTAATGGTAAAGCTGCCCGGCTTGAGTTCACCCACACTGCCAGGAATCATCAGACGGCCATCATATGGGCCGCCGCGCTCGGCCATGTACTCCAGGAAAACCATCTGATCGGGGAAGGTATTGGCCGGATCACGCTCCACATCGTTAAAGCTGAATAGATTCTCATCTAAGAAGCAGGGCGGCCCAGCCGAAGGCACGACAAACTGTGGGTTCAACATTTCAATATAGCGATAGGCGCGGGCCATCCCATCGGTTCGTTTTTTCTTGCCAAGCGCCGCCGTCATTTTTGGGGGGAAATCATAGACCATCGGATACCAGATTGCGCCGGAGAATTGCAGAAAGAGCGCGTCAAACGGCCCTTGAGCCAGCAGCGGCTCCAGATCGATAGGTCGGGAATCATTTTGATTCAGCACCCGCACTTCTCCATCATCGATACACAGCGCTGAATCCCCAATGGGGCCATCGGTTGGCGCGGTCAATGCCATGACCATAAACGTCAGGTCATCCACCGTCACGGGAACGTTATTTTTTGTACGCAAAAAGGAAGTGAACCCCAGCGCCCGCAGTTCGCGCTCCTGATGGTCGAGTGGATAATCAGGCAGAATAACTGTCGCATCTTTAGAGACATGCTTTGCCAAAAATTCAGGGTCGTAATGATCGTGATGAAGATGAGAAATATAGAGATAGGTCGGATTGCCAATCCGGTTTGGGTCTATTCCCTCATTGCTAGGAAAAGGGAACCAGGAAGCGAAATAGGCCGGATTAAACCAGGGATCGCATAAAATACTTTTGCCTTTGGTCTCTATATATAAACCCGCCTGACCTAAAAACGTGATCTGCATCCGCAAGTTCTCCTAACGCAAGGATTACAAAGAGAGAGCTAACCAGAAAGTGCAAAGCACGGCCATTTCCGCATGCAGTGTACCATCATCAACTCTGTCGTTCAAGCTTATGAGCAGCGTATATGAACTGCATATCCAGCCTCTCTTCTCCTGCTCTCCGCAGCAGCAAAAAGTGTTCTCCTTTTTTGCTTCCATGCAAACCTCCTCTGAAAGAATGCTGGCATACTCTTTGCCGGATACATCAAAGCGCCCAGTTTTTAAGCCTTAGATGGACGCTCCAAGTATTCCCAATCGAGTAAGGAGGCGAAGCAGCCATTTTTTTACCCTTCCAGGGTGGTCAGTGTGGGGGCAAGCAGCAATGCAGCGAAGATTCATCCTAATGCTCGGCTTTTCCACAGCGAAATTCACAGGAGGGGTTTCTCTCATGGCTCAGTATGTTCTGGCATTAGATCAGGGAACCACCAGTTCTCGCGCCATCCTCTTCAATCACGACGGCGCTATTGTCCAGGTAGCACAGCAAGAATTTCCCCAGATATATCCCAAGCCCGGCCTGGTTGAACACAATCCAGAGGAC
>DASTZT010000054.1:0-6085 GCA_035764225.1 Ktedonobacteraceae bacterium | reverse complement strand
CGGCTCCCTGAGCCACAGCGGGTGCCTCGCAGGGCTTCAGAAGGGGCCTCTCAGGTTCATTTGCGAGGCACCCGCGATTTTCTGAAAAAAACTAGCGAGATCAGGTTCCCAATAGAGAGTATACATGCAGAGCCTTTCTTTTGCAAGTGCTTGTGGGGCGGTTTTAGCCATTTTTCTCATATTGCGAGGCAGCGAGCGTGGCATGACCACCGCTCGCTGCCTCGCAACATCCCTACTGGCTACAAAAGGTAGATATGTTCCTCCTGGGGCTTTTCTCCACGACCCAGGATGTCCACTTTGGAGGTACATGTTCCACATAGTCCGTAAATACGCACGGTGTCCTCGCGTTGATGAATCTCTTTGAGCAGTCTCGCTTCCATTAAGAGGCGCTGTTTGCGATCTAGAAAACATTCAAAAACGCTATATTGCACCCAGACGCCAAAGCCAGTTAAGGCGCTGTGGACACGGGTACGTCTCCGATCATCTGGAATATCGTAGCTGACGACGTATAACATACGCTCGTCGCTTTGTCGCTGCTGATTTCCCATAGTTATCGCACATGAAAAGGTGGATATGCAGGAATCTCTCCCGTTAACCACTTTGCTAAGAGCCTCACCTGTAATTCGATACAGCGCCGATACGTGGTACGGTATCCAAATTGCGGATGCTGGATTTCTTCCTGGAGACGCTCTTCAAATTTGATATAAAATGTCTTGCGCGCCTCCGGTTTGAGCAATACCACACCGAGCTCTTCATGAAAATCATTTGCAGAGAGCAGTCGGTGATTGACGATGTTGAGTACGACAGAATCAGCGATGATCGGGCGAAACTCTTCCATGAGATCGAGCGCCAGGGCTGGCCGTCCATGACGCGGTTGATGCAAAAAGCCAATATAGGGATCGAGGCCCACCACCTGGATCGCTGCCGCTACCTGTTGTGACAAAAGCGTATACCCCAGGCTCAGCATCGCGTTAACCGGGTCGGTGGGTGGTCGCCTCCTCCGGCGCGTAAAGCCCATCGGTTCGCGCAAGAGTTGGTGCAATACTCCGAAATAGGCGGCAGAACCATTGCCTTCGATCCCAAGCAGCGAGCCATTAGTATGTGTATCGGCTACCTGGTTGATGGCATTGCGCAACATGACCGTTGCCTGTGCTACTTTGTCATCTTGCAATGAGCGATTAGCACGCAGCAGCATCGTTCGCATATTTTCTAGCTTTCCCCTGACGCAGGCTTGCGCTATCTGGATCGCCCGCTGAGCATCATTATGTGCTCGGTACTGCTCTCGACGCACAAAGGCGTTTTTCGCTACCGGAGGCGAAAGCCTGCCTCTGAAATGACCATACATGGAAAGAAAGCAGACCTCTATCCCCAACTCCAGCAGTGTGTGGAGAGCTGGCGTCGTGAGCGTCACGTCACCAGATACTACCACCTGCGATACATTGATCAAAGGCACTTCAACTTTGTGTTTATCAGGATACTGTACAATCAAATACTGATCTCGTTTTTTCACCACCGATTGCTGCTCATTCAGATACAATGGTCCCATACCTTGCTACCCCTTTCTCTCTCCATGAAATGACCATCGACAATATGCATGCACATGGCAAGATCATCTTCATGCTCCCATTTTTCCCAGTGTCAAAACTTCACGCGGCAAGCACAGCGGCTCCAAACTGCAATCTCGGCATTTGGGATGGAGCGCTGGCAATGGCGTACGACCTGTGCGCCTGCCGACAAGTGGAAGCGGTAGATTACCCGCTTCTAATAATGCAAAAGCCTGGCAAATCGTGGCTTCGGTTCGCTGACGCAGTTCCTCGGTAAAGAGCACTTCTTCACGATGAGCTGATCCGCTATAGAAAATGTATCCTCGCGGAATGTGGCAAGAGCGCATTTCTTCCAGACATAGCGCCTGAGCGCACAACTGTACATGGTCGTTGAGCCATTCGCCCATTTTGCCTTTTTTGTACTCTATGGGGGTGAGTATCCCAGCTTCTTCCTCGACAATATCCGCGAACCCACTGAGTTTTAAGCGATCAGACCAGATCCAGACTCGCCTTCGCGTCGTGATGCCATCTTCCGTGGTTGTCTGGCCGCTATCGCTTCGTTCATGCCGTATCGTCCCCTCAAGCACATGGGCATTTTCTAGAAACTCGGCCAATGCACATTCATAGTAAAAACGCCTGGGACAGTACTCCAGAGCGTTGAGATAGGAGACCGAGAGAGTCTCCTGGTTATCTTCAGAACCTTCATCCAGCATCGTCACTCTCCTCGTCCTCTCTCTCATCCCTCTATTGCGCGTACCCGCCCCATACCCATTGTGGTCTTATACCCACATCCGGTGTAGAATGCGAACCGCGCCAGTAAGAGAATCTGCTGGCGTATGCTCAGCGGATATTCTGGAGCGGTGTTATCGTCAGGGCCTCGTAGATGGTAGGTGCAACTTCCCACAAAGCCTTTCTGTGGGTGTCGAACAAACGAGACATAATGCGTTTTTAGTTCATAATCGTCAATGACCATCCCTTCATCTTCAATATATCGTTCAATAAGCTCCTTTTGCACGATCCCTGCCAGCTCAGGTGGAGCTAATTCCTGCCAGCGCCTGGCTAACCCAGGAAACACATACTGGGGAAAGGGCAAGCGTGCATAATGCTTCTCGTAGCTATCACCTCTCAGGTTGCTGCGGTTAAATGTGGTTAATGAGTCGAAAAGGAGTGTGAGCGCATGCGCACGCTTTAGTTTCAGCGCCTGTGCTTCTTCTAGCAACTGCGCGAACGAAGTCACGCCAATCCACGGCGACGCGTCATTCCCAGTGATTACCACCTCTTCCAGTACAAAGGATTGTTTACCAATCTTTATAAACGCCTGTTCCCTTTTTCCCAGAGCCGCCATATTAAAATGCAATAATGTATTATAGAATAGCGGGAACAGCTCACCAAGCAGGAGCGTCAGGCGAAGCGCGTAGGTCTTCTCAGGATCGAGAGGTACATGTACATTTTCACGCTCTAGATGTTGAAGCCGCTGCGACGAGAGAGGAAACAGCAGGCTTGAGCAGGTAAAAAGACGACGTTTGTTCCCATCATGGAGCATCGTTGCTACATCAGGAGCTGCATCCCTGATCCAGTTCAACCAGGCTCCATGAACCAGTTCGCCCGAAAAAGGCATGATGGAGCCTCGCTCGATAGGGCGCACCTTGAGCAGTAAAGCATAGAGCTTTGCCGGTGCTGTAGCTAGCACAGGTTTTTCCATTCCCAGGTTTCCTTCCTGACTGTACCAGGCCGTACGCCTTCATGTGAAGACGTACGGCAAGCTGTTAAAAACAGTTGCGAACGCCGCTGGTTCGCGGCTACCCGTTTATGCTGACAAACGTGCCTGCGGTTCCGGCAGAAAGCGCATTCCCGCGGGCAAGCGAATCGTGCGCTTCTCTATTTGCAACTCGTAATAGTCACCGGAATAGGCGGTTTGCGTGAGCAAACTGGCCGGAGCCATCGCGATGATATTACAGTTTTCCGGCAGCAGGGAGAGGTCAAGCGGATTGAGCGCACCATCAGCCCGAAAATGCCCCTGTTTCATCTGAGCCACGCTCCTGGCTTTGATATCTACCCGCGCCTTCGCCATCCACTTGCCAAGACGAATCCAGCGTGGTAGAGCTATTTCACGCTCGCTGAGCACAAAAAACTCAAACACGCTCTCTGGAGCCAGCTCTTTGGCGCGTCCAAAGACGACCTGATTTGAACTGATTTGCGGCGTGAACGCGTAGTAATTCACGTTGGCCATCTTAAATGTATGGAAGGAGAAGGTATGCCGCAAGGGATGCGCAGGCGTGATATAGATCCCCTCTTCATTGAGGCGACCGAGATCCTCCCGATAACGAGGCACCTGCGCCAGATTCGTATAGGGCGACTTCACCAGCCCAAGCGCATAGGTCAAGCCATAATTGTGGAGATAGCGCTCCGTCTCATAGAGACGACCCATCTCCCTGGAGGCATAAAAGAGATAATCATGCAGCTCCAGATGGCAGATCGTGATAAACATCGCTGCACCTATTTCTTTGATTTAGCTTCCTTCGCCCCGACGCCATGAGCCTGAGCATAACGCTGTGCTTCGGCGTTGGCCTGCGTCAGTACGGCTTTGAGCTGCGTTTCATCACGTATAATGTCCATGACTTCACGCAGAAGCGTGGCAAGGCGCTCACCCGCGTAGAGCCGCGCGACCACCCCATCTTCACTGAGTAAGTCTGGCAACACGGCCTCCATCACCTGGCGCACGGTATCCTGCGGTAAGGGTGTTCGCGCCCGTTGCTCTGGCGAAAACCCATCATACACGGCCTGGGTCAATTGCAGATTGGAAAAGATCTCTCCATCGGCAAACACAATCCCAACGATGTGATTTTCCACTGTCCCGGTACGCGTATTCTGCGCGCCATAGCGTTTTGTCCGCATAATATTGTTCAGCACATAGATAAATTCGGCCTCGGTCGGGTCTTTGATGGTCACGACGGAGGGGAAATAGACCTGCGGCAGCACATAATCTTGCTCCCCCAACGCCGTTTTCATCTTGCCATCCTCGCTCATCGTGCCATTTTCTGATGGCGCATTAAAAGTAAATTGCTGGTGCGAGGTATCATAACCGGTCAGGGAAAACGCTGAGTCAACCAGCACTTTAGATCGCTCTGAGCCTTGATCGCCAATGGCATAGCCGTAGTAAATGCAATCGGGGCAGCGTTTGCAAAACTCTGCCGTATTGTATTTACACTGCTCCACCAGTCCGTAACGGCGCAGCAGCTCTCGACCGGTGAGCCGTTCTGGCGTCGATTGCTTCCGCTTGAAAAGCACGATGCGCGTTCCCGGCACCTGCTCTTTGCGTCCCAGGCTCACCCGGCTGCTATTCAGTTCTCCATCTGTTTGGAAGAGCGCAAACGAATTGGTTTCACGCAGCAACACCACATGAGCATACTTGCCCATTGGCAGCTTTGGAATATCCTGATGAAAAACGGCCTCGGCCTCTACACTGTGCAAAAACATGAAATGATCTCCTTCTTACATATGCGATATCTGGAAAGTGAATGCACATACATCCCCCCTTCCCACAACTCAATTGACAACGATAATCTTCGAACAGGCTAGACAGTTGCCTCTTCTGTTGCCTCCTCGGACTCCTGAAAACCTTGAGTGCTTCTCTTATGGACGTAGTAGGCTTCACAACCATCCTTAAAGCGATTGATGCGGCTGCGCAACAGGCCCCGTTCGCCCTGACAATAATCACAGAAAACCTCATTGTAGAAGTCGGTAACAAATTTGGCGATAGCAGGAGCCTGTTTCGTCTCTATCTCTTTCCCCCGGAAGACGGCCCATCCTGTCGCCTGGCGACTACGCACACGCTCAAGCCAGTTGGCCAGCTCGCCCTGGATTTGCCAGAGTAAATCATCTTCCTCAATACTCAGTGGACTATTGATAATCGCCCTTGCCACAATATCAACAGGTTTCAAAATGGAATGTGATTGATATCCTCCGCGATAAAAAACCGTGTAATTATCTACACAGCGCTGAATCTTGCCCACGTCTGCCTCCAATATGTCTCGATAGATATGTAAGTACTTCGCTACATCACCCGCATAGAGGGAATCCGTTCGCTGCTGGCGATGTAGATAGCTGAATAAAAACAAGGGGTCGGTCTCCAGGTCGCGTGCTATCGAACTGAGATGCTTCCACTCCGGTTTGCCCTGCCTGGCGTAGGTATCCAGGTTGACCGTATACACGCTTGTCAGCACACGGAGTTTGCGTAACAGGTCATTGACGCGCACCTGCTCACCGCGTAACAGGCGAGCCAGATAGGGATGCGGCGCATCGAAGACCACCGTCTCGCGGAACTCATGCCCCGACGAGAACAGCGGCAACACCATTTCAGAGATGACCACCTTCGTATTGGTAACTAACGGTAACGCCAGAGCCAGGAATGCAGGCATAGCCCAGGTTGAGGTATCATCGCTCTCCTTGCCTGCTCGCATGCCAAAGAAGCACAGGCCAGGATACGCACTCTGCTCAAACTTAATGTAACTGCGCTCCGGCGTACCTTCTGCCGCCTCTTC
>DASTZT010000053.1:0-9804 GCA_035764225.1 Ktedonobacteraceae bacterium | reverse complement strand
GGTGTCGTGCGGTAAAGCGTTTCCCCCCAATCTGTAGTGGTCTGCGCCTGTGCAGGGCCGGTAAGGAGAGTCACACCTCCTAAGGTTGTGGCATCAAACTGACTGTGTAATGGGGCCGATGGCGACAACTGGATCAGGTTCAGCGGGATGGCATTATCGGCGGTTTCAAGGCAGTAGACCAGCGGGCCTCGTTGCAGCGCGACAGAGCCGACATCGTCACGAATAGATGGGTGAGCGTAGATCCGTTCGATGGGCATTGCGAGATCGAGGAGGATGCTGTCCCCGGCCTGCCATTGGCGCTCGACACGCACATAACCCTTGTTGATCTGCTGCTCAAGAGCTATTTTCTCACCATTGATTGAGAGTGAAGCGGTGCGGCACCAGCCGGGGATGCGCAGATTGATAGCGAATAGCGCAGGCTCTGCCAGTTCGAGGTTCACCTGGATCTTGCCGTCCCAGGGATAGTTTGTGAGCTGGCGGAGCGTCACTCGCTGATTCGCAATTGCGATGGTGGCAGTGCTCTGTATATACAGGTGGACACTGATATCGGTCTCGCTGACGCCATAGATGTATTGTCCGACCGAGGCCAGAAGGCGAGCGATATTGGGTGGACAGCAGGCACATCTAAACCAGGGTTGACGGTGGTGTATGCCCCGGCTCTCCAGGGGATTCTCGTAGAAGAACGCCTCGCCGTCCAGAGACAGACCGCTCAGAACGCCGTTATAGAGAGCACGCTCCAGCACATCGGCGTAACTCCCCTCTCTATCGAGTTGCAGCAAGCGATGGGCCCAGAGGACCAGGCCTATCGCGGCGCAGGTCTCTGCATAAGCGGTATCGTTGGGCAGATCATAATCCGCTGTCATCCCCTCGTTATCACCGGAAGATCCCAGGCCGCCAGTAAGATACAAGCGTTTGGATACGAGATGGTGCCAGAGTGCCTGGCAGGTTCGCAGCAAGGTGTCGTCATGCAATTCACACGCCAGATCAGCTATCGCACTAGAGAAGTACATGGCCCGTACTGCATGCCCAACGACCTCATGCTGCTCGCGAACAGGCACATGAGACTGATTATATTCATAGGTCCTGGCCCAGAAATCAGCCGGGTCATCGTTACGGGCGCGAGCTTCAGCATCGAAATAATGTGGCTGACTGCCGCGCTCCTCGACAAAATACTGACTGACGTGCAGATAGCGCTTTTCCCCTGTCGCATGATAGAGCTTGATAAGCGCCAGTTCGATCTCCTGATGACCGCAGTAGCCGCGTTTCTTTCCTTCTTCGCAGCCAAAGACACTGTCGATATAATCGGCATAGCGACAAACTCTCTCCAGCAGCGTGCGCTTGCCTGTAGCCTGGAAATGGGCGACAGCAGCTTCGATGAGATGACCGGCACAATAGAGCTCATGCCAGTCACGCAGATTCGTCCAGCGTTTTTGAGGCTCAACGGCTGTGAACCAGAGGTTGAGATAGCCGTCAGGTTGCTGGAAAGACCCGATATAGTCGATAACTTCGTCAACAAGACGCTCAAGCTCAGGATTGGGATGGGTCGCAAGGCTGTAGCTCGCCGCCTCCAGCCATTTTGAAAAATCTGATTCCCAGAAGACATAGGGAATCGGCCTTGAGCCACCTTTCCAGGGGCGGCGGTAAAATTCAAAATACTCATTGAGCCTGAATTGTTCGTAGATATGGAACAGTGTGCGCTCGCGTAGCGTTCGAAGACGAGGAGCCCAAAAAGCATCCTCGATGTTCACTGCCGTGTGAGGTAAGGGCACAGAGCGACTCTCACGATAGAAGCGGGGAGCCACATGTGGGTGTTCTGAACGCGGGAAAGAAGAGAGATCCATGGGTCGTCCTTTCTCCTGGGAGTCCTTTTAATTCCGCCCGCCAACGCCGCTACGCGCTCCCACGATGAATCGGGGAGCTACAGACCAGGCGGGCGGCAAGGTAGTATCCATATTCCGGCTGTCAACAGTTTCGCGGTAAATCGGGCATCTATCGCCTCTACGTTCTGCGTCAGTCAGCCTGATTGGTAGTACATTCTCAACTACGCTTTCACAGCACCGGCAGCCAGTCCACTCACATAGTAGCGTTGCAGGAACAAAAAGAGCAACAGGCATGGCAGCATGGAAATTGTGATGCCCGCCTGGAGCATGCCCCAATCAATCGCGCCATATTGTCCGCTGGAGGCATTGAGCAGCATAATGGGTAAGGTAAACTTACTACTATCTGTCATAAAGATCAATGCCGCCAGAAACTCATTCCATGAGTTGAAGAAGGCGAACAAACCGACAGTAATGATACCTGGCAGGACAATCGTGAGCATAACCCGATAGAGCAGACTCCATGAGGAGCATCCATCGATCAACCCAGCCTCCTCGATTTCTCTTGGCACACTATCAAAAGCGTTGCGCATCACAAAAACACCGAACGGGAGCTGGAACGTCGTGTAAACCAGCATCAACCCCAACAGTGTGTTCTGCAAATGCAAAAATCGCAATACCAGAAAGAGCGGGATCAAGATTGACTGGAAGGGAATCATCAGCGTTGCCAGAATCGTGATAAATAATGCGTCTTTGCCGGGGAACTTGAAGCGCGAGAAACCATAGCCTCCCAGTGTACTGAGCACGATGGTGATAATAACCGTTCCCAGCGCTACTGTGGCGCTATTGAAAGTGTAGACGCTAATGCCGTCCTCAAAAGTCGCCAGATGTTGATAATTGCCCCACGAGAGATAGGAGGGAAGGAAAGTTGGAGGCGATGCTGATGCCTCGGGAGGCGGTTTCAGCGAGGTAACAACTGTCCAGACAATCGGCGCGAGAAACAGGATGGCAAGAGCGGTACAGGTCACATAGTAACTGGCTCGCATGCCTATCTTGAGCGACCGACGTGGAGAAAACACCAGAGATAGCACTGCTCACTCCTTTCGTGGGTGATCATTCGCCGGGGGTACCACGCATGATATACAGTTGTATCACATTAATCACCAACAGAATGAGCAGGAGCGCGACCGACAGCGCGCCCGCATAGCCCAGTTGAAAATTCGTAAATCCGGCCTCGACAATACGCATAACAGCGGTAAAGGTCTTATTCTCAGGTCCGCCGTGAGTCATGATATAGAAGTGATCGAAGGCGAGATAGGAGCCTGTCACGATCAACACCAGAATCAGAGCAAAGGTGCGCCGCAGCAAGGGGAGCGTGATGAAAGTCAATTGCCGCCAGAAGCCAGCCCCGTCTACTTGTGCAGCCTCATAGAATTCTTGTGGGATCGCTTGCATACCTACAAGAAAGAGCAGCATCGAAAAGCCACTGACTTTCCAGCCAATCATAATGATCACCGCCATAAGTGCGATATTGGCCTCATTGAACCAGGCTATCGGTGTTTTTATGAAATGGAAGTAGACAAGCACACCATCAATGGCTCCCACCTGATCGTTGTAGAGCCAGAACCAGAGAAAACTGGCGGTACCAAAGCCAATGACAACTGGCAGGAAATAGGCAGTCCGAAACAATCCAACACCCGCCAATGGGCGCTGGACGAGCAGAGCGAGAATGAAACCAACCACACAAATTAAAGGGCAGACAATCACGGTATATTCGGTGGTGAAGGCCAGGCTACTGAGGAAGACCTGATCCTTCAACATCGTCGCGTAATTCTGGAGACCAACGAAATGCACTTCTCCGAAAATGGTCCAGTTATTGAGTGACATCCAGGCCGTGAGGACAAGCGGCAACAGGAAGAAGCAGCTCACGAACAGGACACTAGGTAAAACAAAAAGCAGCCCCGCTCGCCTGCGTTTGCGTATCAACCCGGATACAGGAACGACTGGCCTTATTTCAGTCTTCACAGCCTTGAGAACGGCAGACGATGCCATATTCTAGAACTCCTCTCTATCTCATCCCTGCGTAACGACAGAGCCTTCCTTAGCTGTAGCTCCCCGATTCATCGTGGGAGCGTTGGCTGGCTGGATAGTAAGCCGACACAATAGCAGATAGCGCGGAGAGCAGTCTTGCCGCTATGAGAGCGCCAATTGATCGCATCGGGGAGATCAATTGGCGCTCTCATAGCGGCGGGCTACTCCTAGCCTGTGCCTGAATTGAGAATTTGCGTAAACTGTTGCTGCGCCGTGTTCATCGCTCCATCAATGTCTCCACCAAAGATGGCCTTCTGAAGCATTGTGGCCCAGGGACCGTTATTGTCGTTAATCAATTGATTCTCGTAGACGCTATAAACGGTTTTCCCAATGCTCATCTGGTGATTAACCAGGACATAGCGTTCGTCAAGCTGGCTATATTTGTTTTTGGCCAGATCGGTGCGCACTGGAATACTGCCACCTTTAGCGAACTGCTCGACCTGTGTAGTATCGGTCAGACACCAGTTGATGAAATCGAAAGCCTCATTAACGTGTTGCGAGCCTTTGGGAACGCCGATCACATCGCCTCCGGCAAAAGAAGAAACACTGCTACCGTCCTCTGAGGGAAACGGGGCCACTCCAAAGTTGATATTTGGAAATTGTTGTTTCAGCGTGCCGACAGCAAAGGACCCGGTCCCCTGGATGCCGATTTTGCCGGTACTGAAGGGGGTGAAGAAGTTGGTACCGGGGTCCGATTTGGCCGAAGGAGGCACATCGCCAGCCTGCCACATGCGATGATAGAAAGAGAGAGCATCCTTAAGAACCGGGTTAGGCGAAACCGTCGCCTGCGTTCCTTCAGCATTCAGGATGTCGCCCCCGCTCGCCCAGATATAGGGCATGAACGTGAAGATATTGCATCCTCCACAGGAGCCAGAAAAGTAGAAGCCGTAGGTATCAGGCCCTAAAGCCCGGATCTTGGCGGCATCTTGCTCAATCTCAGCCCAGGTTTTCGGTGGGGTGTTGGGATCAAGACCTGCTTTCTGGAAGAGATCCTTGTTGTAGACTAAAAACGAAGCATCACCGCTGAATGGGAGGGCATAGATACTGCCCTGGTATGTAGAGAGACGGACATGCGAAGGGTTCAGTTGATTGAAAAATGGCAGCGCTTTGGCCTTATCAGTGAGATCCGTCATCTGCCCATGAGCCGCGAAAGCTGGTAAGAAGACCAGATCGATGCCAACAACGTCGGGCGGTGTACCAGCAGCTGAGGCACTGGCAAACTTGGTCACGAAGTTGTCGTTGGGGATGATCGTGAGCTTGACCTGATTGGTATGGGATTTGTTATATGCATCTACCAATGGCTGCGCAAAAGTCTGGTCGGCGGCACGTATCCAGAAAGAAATAGTCACCGGGTTGCCAGCCCCACCGTTGGAGCTCGGACCACCGCAGGCCGAGAGAAAAAGCATTACGATGCCGGGTAAAAGTAAACTGAGAGCTCGGACGAATTTGCGCATCTTCATAAGATTGCCTGTCCTTTCGTACAGAACGTGTTCTGTTGTGCGAGTACCATTGAATAAACCCGGAACCGGAAACCAGCGAACCCTCTTCCTCCTTTCTCTCTCGCTCAATGAGAGCATTTTTCCTGAAATGCCCTTGAGAAGGACAACAAGGCAACCTGACAACAGGATCTCTGTTGCCCCAGAAACCAGAGCGTCATTTAAAATAAAAACTACTGCAAATCAAGCAGAGACGTTACAAAGCTCTCCCTTTCTCGCTCCTTTCTACCTCTTGACTGAGGTGAGCGCCAGAGGATTCACGGATAACCAGGCTACATGGCACTTTCAAAAGGCCAGCATCTTTCTCGCCGTTAATCATCGCCAGGAGACGCGAGCCTGCAAGCTGGCCGACAGCGTGCATATTCATATCAATCGTTGTCAGAGGAGGGCGGGTCGCAGCAGCAATGATCTCCCAGTTGTCGAAGCCGACCAGCGCGATATCATCAGGCACCTTGATACCTCGTTCACGCAGCGCATCGGCAACTCCGCGTGCTAACTGGTCGCTGCCGCAAAAAATGGCATCGAAGCGCTCTTTTCGTTCGAGTAGCATAGTAACAGCCTCATAGCCCCAGCTCTCGCGCCACGGTCCCGAAAGGACAAGTTGCTCTCTGTAAGGAATGCCGCGCTCGCTGAGTGCTCTGCGCATACCTTTTTCTCGCAGTTGTACCGACTCGAAACGCAATGGTCCGGTAATGTGGGCCAATTGACGACGCCCCAGGGAAAGCAGATGCTCGGTGGCGATATAGCCCCCCTGCTCATCGTCGGGCAAGATACACAAAGCGCCGGGATCGGTCACCTGGGTGTAGGCATAGAGGACGGGGATGCAGGTATTGCCTACATCGATAGGAGGACGAGGATCGATACGCCTGCCGGTAACGATAATACCATCAACCCGTTTCGCCAATAACGACGCGATATGCTGCTGTTCGCGCATTGGATCATCGCGTGCATCGCAGAGAAAAACGGAAATTTGCGCCGATCCGAGCGTATCCTCAATACCCAGCATGAGCGGAATGCTGAAACGGCCATAGCTGTCGGTCGTGATGAGGCCGACGGTAAAGCTGCGACCGCGCATCAGGCTTTGAGCAAGATCGTTTGGGCGAAATCCAAGACGCTCGGCAACTGAGCGCACAAGCTCGCGGGTCTCAGGGCGTAATTTCCCCTGGCCGTTTAATGCTTTAGAAACCGTGCCGATAGTGACCCCGGCTTCCCTGGCAACGTCATGGATCGTGACAGCCTGCTGGGGCCGCGATGAATGTTGGCTCTTCAGAGAATGGCTCATGATAGGGTCTCAAATTTCACATACAAAATACGCGAGAACAAGAGGTGACGAAAAAATAGGGAAAAGGCTTTCCTGCCCAGTTCAAGTAAGGAAAAGCTTTTCCTTACCTATAAGGAAGCATACCTGCATCTTTGATGAATGTCAATACCTTTTTTCTGCTCTTTTCCCGTTCTGGAAAGAGCAGAAAAGCTTTTCCTCAATCACATCACACTCGTTGACGGGCAAGAGGATGGCAAACTCCCTTGACAGGAAACCGATTTCCCTTATGCTTATCTATACAGATGGGATTATTTTCCTTATCCTTGATGAGCAAAACCGAGGGAAGAACCATGTTTAGCCCTTCCCCGTCTTCACCCTGTTCCCTGAAAGGCAAGGGAAGACGAACGCAGCCAGAATTCGCCCGAATTTGGTAGTTGCAGGCACATAGTACTCAGTCAATGTGCTCTTAATGTGCTCTTGAGGAGTGAAAGAAAAGGGAGTATCCTTGAGCAACTCATCAATCCAAGCACAAGGAGACTCCCAGGAAAAAGCATATCGTGAAATTGACGCAGGCACAACGGCACTTCTTAGGCGAGCTGCTGCATGCAGGGCAGGCAGCAACGCGAATGTAAGTGCGAGCCCGGCTCTTGTTGAAGGCAGATCAAGGCGAGTATGGTTCTGGCTGGCGTGATCTGCAAATTATCGAAGTACTACAGGAAACAACCGAAGGAAGCGTTCTCTACCAGGGCGCATGATGTTTAAAAGGTGGGAGAGAAATCAGGTATTTTCCATTGTAGGGAGCTCGCGCAATGAAGCGTATGACCAGGAATAAACAACTGTATGGGGGGATACTGCTTGTGGGGCTTCTGGGAGCGAGAGTCTGTTGATGTCTTTTTCTATCCGATAAGCAGCATTATAAATAGTATTGATATAACGATCACCACGATCTGGCAAAATAGCGACGATATTCGTATCAGGCGTTGTCTGGGAACTTACCCAGCGTGAAACCGCATAGACGGAACCAGAAGAATTGCCTGCGAAAATTTTTTCTGTACGTGCTAACTGTAAAGTCGCAGCAAAGGCTTCTTCATCGTTAAGCCAGTGGACTTCATCCACAAGCTCATGATGTACATTGGGAGCAACCAACGAATTTCCGAGGCCGCTTTGTAAACGCCCTGGACGATCCGGTTGACCAAAAATGACACTTCCAGTAGCGTCAACGGCAATTACTTTTATATCCGGGCAGAACCGTTTAAGCTCACCTGCGGTTCCTGATAGCGATCCGCCACTACCAACTGAGGCCACAAGGATATCTATATGTCCAAGATCATCAAGTAATTCATGGGCAAGCTCAATATAGGCACGAGGATTCTCAGGATTTTCATACTGACGTGGGCAGAAGCTCTCCTGAAGCTGTTGCCTCAATTCATTGAGGCGCTCCAGGCGGGCGCTTTGCCAACCATGACTTCCCATTTTCTCCACAATATGTACATGACACCCCAGGGTTATGAGTTTCGCCAATGTAATATCATCAATACGTGGATCAGTGACAATATGCACCTCGTGCCCCAGGTAGGTACCAACCAGAGCAAGACCACATGCCATAGTTCCAGACGAGCTTTCAATAATAGGCATCCCATCTTTTAATACGTTGTTCAGTTTAGCCTCTAAAATTATTCTTTTCGCTACACGGTCCTTCATACCAAAGGGATTAAGTAGCTCTAGCTTGGCAAAAACCTTGCCCATTGCTCGCTCATCCAGACGCAGGCGAACGAGAGGTGTATGGCCGATAGCATCAATCATACTATTGTGTATCACGCATTTGAATCCTTTCACTGAGAGCAAATGAAAATCTGGCAATTCTTCTGGCGGAGCATAAGTACAAGCCGTTATTTTTGAATAGTTCGCCGCACACCGGATCGCCTGACAATTTGAGGTTCAGCAAATGTATTTTTCTCCAGATGTTGTACGGCGGCAGCCAGTTCAGCGATAGTAGGCGACTGAAACATGAGCTTTAGCGTCACTTCCAGGCCGAGAGAGGAACGAATCTGCGAGATAACCTGTGTAGCCAATAGCGAATGGCCGCCCAGGCTGAAGAAATTTTCGTGAATGCCGATCTGCTTCAATCCCAACACTTCTTGCCAGATCTGAGCTAGCGCCTGCTCCATTTGTGAACGGGGAGCAATATGAGCCTCACCTGTTGGTTGTGAACGATCCGGTGGAGGTAGCATCTTACGATCTACTTTCCCATTAGTGCTGATTGGGAGAGATGGCAGGAAGACAAAACTGGTTGGTATCATGTGGTCTGGTAGCTGTTCACGTAGATATGTCTGGAGTTGTTGAACTGTGGGCACACCTTCTTCTTGCTTTAGTATGACAAGATAAGCCACCAGGTATTTCCTCGCCTTGCTCTCCTCATGAAGGACGACAACCACGTCCCCAACATTTGGGTAAGCCTGCAATATTGCTTCGATTGCGCCCAGTTCGATTCTGTAGCCAC
This sequence comes from Ktedonobacteraceae bacterium, assembly GCA_035764225.1. Taxonomy (GTDB): domain Bacteria; phylum Chloroflexota; class Ktedonobacteria; order Ktedonobacterales; family Ktedonobacteraceae; genus DASRHT01. The sequence goes on along the minus strand of DASTZT010000053.1, from coordinate 639 downwards.
GCACTTTCACTTGAAAATCAACGCGTCCCCAGAATTCCAGCGATTGGTCCGGCAGATAACGTACCAGATCCCCCGTCCTGTAAAGGCGAGCACCCGGCTGCTCACTGAACGGATGCGGGATAAAGCTCGTAGCAGTTAGCTCTGGTTTGAAAAGATAACCTCGCGCCAGGCCCGTACCACCTATGTAGAGTTCTCCGACAACACCAACTGGCACTGGTTGTAACTGATGGTCCAATATATAAACCTGATTATTCGCGATAGGACGACCAATTGAGGGAACAGAACCCGGTTGCGCCCTACTTGCTACCACTCCCGCAGTAGTAACGGCTGTATTCTCTGTTGGCCCATAGTTGTTTACCAGGGTAAATGGCAGTGAAGCAGGCCGGTAGCTGTGGAGCCTATCTCCACCGGTAAGCATGGTACGTAAAGCAAGCTGCTCAGGCCATTCCAGCATGAGGGTGGCTTCTGCCAGTGGCGTCGGCAGGAATGCTATTGAGATGGCACGTTCTATCAACCAGTCGCGTACCAACGCAGGCGACAGGCGTACCTCCTCTTCGACCAGATGAAGACTTGCTCCGCTACAGAGATAGGGCCATATCTCCCAGATCGAGGCGTCAAATGCTGGTCCTGCCAATTGAC
>DASTZT010000052.1:0-2870 GCA_035764225.1 Ktedonobacteraceae bacterium | reverse complement strand
TCAGGAGCAAATACCTTCATACCTTTGTGTGTCAGTTGCTCTCTGCAAATATTAGAAACGTTCTCTCCCCATCTTTCATAGGACACCTACTCTACCGAAAAAGTATCAGAGAAGCATCAATAATATGTAAAGTATCCTATTGCAGTTGGCTCATCACGGATGACGGACCAGTGCCCACTCGGCTCTATTGAGCCTATAGAGCTTGATAATAACTATTACGCTTTAGGGATACGTGCCTGTGCCCTTCCTCTCTGTATCGCTACGCCAAAAAGTTTTGCTTCCCAGCGTCTCTCTTTTCAGTTTTGCGCCAAGTATGGAAGGTGACCTCTCACGCCCTTTGAGCTACTGCTTTGCCCAATCGCTGAGCAAGGCTTTGGCAGCGTTGTGTCCCGGTGCGCCCATGACGCCTCCTCCTGGATGCGTCCCTGAGCCACAAAGGTACAATCCTTCGATGGGGGTGCGGTAACGGGCGCATTCTGGCGTGGGTCGCAGCGAAAAGAGCTGATCAGGTGTGACCTCTCCGTGAAAAATGTTGCCGTTGGCCATGCCATAGCGTTGCTCAATATCAAGTGGGCTGAGCACCTGACGATGGAGGACGGCATCAGCGAAATTAGGGGCAAACTCGGTCATCGTTGCGATGATGCGGTCCGCCATCTCGTTTTTGACCTCTTCCGACCATGCTCGTCCCTTGAGATGATAGGGGGCATACTGACAGAACATGGATATGGTATGGTATCCGGGAGGAGCAACCGAGGGATCGGTGCTCGATTGCATGTAGGCTTCGATATAAGGTTTCCGAGAAAGTTCGCCGTGAGCTGCATCCTCATACGCTTCCTGAACCCAGTCAGGTGTGGGGCTGATCTCGCAGGAGCCTGCATGCTGTAAGCCCGGAGCAGTGCCTGGGAGACAGGAGAAGCTGGGTAGCTCTTTCAGCGCGATATTGATCTTTATCACTGCACTATCAGTTTTGAAGCGTGCGATCCGTTTGAGGAAACCCTGATCTAGCCCGGCGTCGGCGCACAGATGTAGAAATGTGCGTTTGGGGTCAGCGTTGGAGAGGATGGCTTTTGCGCGTAGTTCTTCGCCATTTTCCAGGCGCACTCCCTCAGCCCGCCCATTGTGGGTAAGAATTTTGGCAATGGGGGCATTGGTGCGAATGGTTGCCCCGTGAGCTTCTGCCGAGGCGGCCAGCGCGAAACTGATGCGACCCATGCCTCCGCGCACATAGCCCCACATGCCCTGCTCGCCATTGACTTCGCCAAACATATGGTGCCACATCACGTAGACCGAGCCAGGTGTTTTGGGTCCGATAAAGCTTCCAATCACTCCCTGACCAGCGAAGGCAGCACGTAAATAATCAGACTCAAAATAATCGGCAAGCATGTCGTAGAGATTCCCGAACATCAAATAACGGTAGATCTCTTCATCCTCGCCTCTGAATCGCCCAGCCAGATCAGCAACGGAGGGAGGCTCTTCCAGTAAAATAGGATTGAGGATCTCCGATGCACGGTCGAAGAAGCGCAAAAATTTAGGATACGCTTCTGCATCATGGGGGGAAAGGCGGCGGATGCCTTCTATCGTTTTCTCGGTGCTGGCGCGCAGAAAGAGGTAGTTCCCATCCGGGTAAGGAACAAACATCTGTGGATCTTTGACATAGGCGTCAAAGCCATAGCGATGCAGTTCCAGATCGCGAATGATTTCAGGTCGTAGCAAGCTCACTACGTAGGCGCAAGGTGACATGGTGAAGCCTGGGAACGGCTCCTCAAGGGTACAGGCACCGCCAACGCGGTCTCGCTGTTCTAAAACGAGCACTTTCTTGCCTGCGCGTGCTAAATAGCCTGCGGCAACGAGGCCATTGTGCCCGGCTCCAATGATGATGGCGTCAAACCGCTCTGTGTGCTGTAGCATGGTGGTGGCGTTTCCTTTGGCTGTAAAAAACGGTACGGTTACATGGTAGTATATCATTCAGGCATGAATATCCATGCCTTTCGCCAGCTCTTGAGGCTCTCACGTCATGCAACGCCACAGGATAGAGGAACGTGAGATCTCATGAGAGACCAATAACGATTTTACATGGAGGAATAGAACACATGAACATCAAAAGAAGTGGCTCACGACCATCCGGCAAAGGGTCGAGCGAGTACTTTACTGGCGCGGTCCGCGTTGACCCGCTATTCGAGGCACCCGATCCGGCCCGCGTGGTCGGTGCCAGTGTCACCTTCGAGCCTGGTGCTCGAACAGCATGGCACACCCATCCCCTGGGCCAGACCTTGATCGTGACGGCTGGCTGTGGTCGGGTCCAGCGCCGGGGCGGTCCAATCGAGGAAATTCGTCCGGGGGACGTGATCTGGTTTGAGCCGGGTGAGAAACATTGGCACGGTGCCACGCCAACTACGGCCATGACGCATATCGCCATTCAGGAACGGCTCGACGGCAAAACCGTCAACTGGATGGAGCAGGTCGGCGACGAACAATACCAGGGCTGATCGTGGAGGAAGAGCCATCTCTCCCTAAGCGAGATGTCTATTGTCCAGATAAGGGGCTATCTCTGTTACGCAATGCAGAGATAGCTCCTCATCTGAGACGTTATGCCCCTGCCCCAGGTGATGGGGGCATGTGTGTAGGAACGATTGGTTTGGGCAAAGAAGCGGTGCGGCGCGGATGGTTCGTCCAGCGTATAATCAGCCAGAGGATCAGGAGCGCCGGAATAATATAGATGCTGAAGGCGAGCAGCCAGATGAGGAAGGTGAGCAAGCCTTGCGCGAAAGCCAGAGAAGCTACGAAAGCATCATGGAAGATCTGAGACATGCTCCATTGGGAACTTGGCGGAGGGGGAGCGATCTCAATTGGTTGCAGACTGATGGAGACGT
>DASTZT010000051.1:0-5550 GCA_035764225.1 Ktedonobacteraceae bacterium | reverse complement strand
ATCCATGCACAAAGTTATCTACTGTCCGCAGTGTAATGAAGGAATCGTCACCAAGCCAGGAATTTTTTAAAGTGATCAGGCTATAGAAAATCATAGCGAACAAAATGAAGCTTTTCTCGCTAACTTTAAAGGATGGCGAAGAAGAGACCCCATTTTGCTGCGTCTGATCCTGTTTTTGTTCTACATCTTCCCGTGCTAAAGGCCATTTTACCTGGGAAGCTTGTAGAAATTTCTGAATGCTCATTTAATACTCCATTATCTCATTTAATTGATGAGATCCTACACAGCAGTTACCAATGCCGGTTGCTCTTGCGCATCTTTTACTTCGGCCAACTGTGTCCTGGTTTTCCAGTAGTTGGTCATCCACCACAACACTCCTCCCACCAGCAAAACAAGAAACGGCTCAATGGGAGCACGGAAGCGGTTGCTGCCATAGAATACGACATTCTGCGCAATCGTAAAAGCGATAATCAAGTAGACGAGGAGCAGTTCTTTGCGTTTCTTCCAGGACAGAACCAGGCCAAAGGCGGCGAATATAAAGACGATAATCGACTCTAGCGGGATCAAATCCATCACCAGCTTCGACGATTGCCGCGTCGGGAATTCTTCAAACGGCAGGTCATAAGAATACATGTATGGCGTCCACATATTCACCAGGTGTACCCCAAACATATAGGGGATGTCGCTGACATGACTATGTAACCAATCTAATGCGGCCTGCATATCTCTATTCTCATCAGCCAGCGTGTAATCGTGAATGTCGGCATTGTACGCGGGTGATAACCACCATATGCCACGCAGGCCAGGATCGTGCAGGGTCACGTCATTATATGCGCCCCTCAAGGTGTTACCCAGCGTCGAGACAGGCAGAAGGCTATGAGTATGAGGATAATTACGGATCGACCAGGGGGTAATCACCGCGACAGCAATCAACACGATCAGCAAAGATCGCTTGACAACGGCTTGCCAGGAAAGGTATTTGAAAAACACGAGGGCCAGCGCCCAAAGACCCAACAACCCCAGCAAAATCGTGCCATTTGGCCGCGTGAGCATTGCAAGCCCAAGCAGCACCCCGGCAACGATCACCCAAGTTCGCACATGCACCTTCCCCTGCAAGCGGTAGAGGGAATAGAGAAATACCACTAAACAAAAGGTATACAGCGATTCAGTATAAAGCCAACCATCCCAGATAAAGAGACCCGTGTAGACTGCCGCGATCACACCCGTGACCAGGGCAATGCGCTTGCCAAAAAGGTCGCGCGCAAAGAAATAGACGAACACCGATGTCCCGGCCCCCAGGAAGCAGCAAAGTAAACGGACATAGGTATTGTGCGGTCCTGCAATCGCATAGATCCCGGCAATAATAAAGGGCCAGAGGGGAGGACGAAAAGTAGTCGCGTGCTGTGTTGTCCAGCAATAACAATGATCAGAGAGGAGCCGTTGCGCGAGCTGCTCATAGATAGCAGCATCAAAATTTGGTACATAGCCATGCGCGACGGTCATATTATAGATAATGCGTACAATAAATGCCAGGCTAAAGACGCTCACAGCAGGAAGCCAGGTTTTGACATGTCTCATACCTTGCCCTTATTCCTTCCACAGATTGTTTGCAACACAGAAATACAGCGTTGTTGCAACGATGAGCACGTTTGCAAGGCCAACGCTGTTATGCCCACTGAAAACGAAGTCTGATGACGAAACGCTTTTCCATCGATGCGACAGGGAGTTGCGAGCCTGAGGTTGAAGGCTCTGCTTTGCCGGGGCCGCTGTCCCCACAATTCCGAGTAGTGACGATGAATATAATATTTGCGTGCTTTAATTTTATACGTTTTTCAGGCTGTTATCAGATGATGATATGCCTACAACAGCGATTATAGAAAAACTTACTTCTAAGAGTATCTCATTAACCACTTTAAATATCAAGCAAATATTACCAATGTATGTTTTTTGGTCACAATATGTTTGGGGGCAGAGCCTTGCACCTGCCCCCTATTTCTGAACCTAGCGTGCAGTCATCCTGATACTGCCATCCAGCCTGATCACTTCGCCATTTAGCATCTCGTTCTCGATGATGTGCTTTGCCAGCGCGGCATATTCGTCGGGACGGCCCAGGCGCGAAGGGAAGGGCACCTGTTGCCCTAGAGAAATACGAGCGGGTTCCGGTAGGCCAGCCAGCAATGGCGTATCGAAAAGGCCGGGAGCGATGGTCATCACACGGATACCGGAGCGAGCCAACTCACGAGCGATTGGCAGCGTCATGCCGACCACGCCACCTTTGGATGCGGAATAGGCTGCCTGCCCGATTTGACCGTCAAAGGCGGCAACAGAGGCGGTGTTAATGATGACGCCACGCTCTCCAGCCTCGGTCGGCGCGTTCTTCGCCATCGCAAAGGCGGCCAGACGAATTACGTTAAAGGTGCCGATCAGGTTGACGTTGATGACCCTGCTAAAAGCTGCCAGGCTGTGAGGAAACTCTTTCCCCACAACTTTTTCTGCTACCCCGATACCCGCGCAACTGATCGCGACATGCAGCCGGCCAAATTTCTCAACCGCCGTATTGACCGCCGCCTGTACCTCCCCTTCGTCGATGACGTTTGCCTTCACAAATACTGCTGAGCCGCCCAATTCCTCTGCCAGCGTATTACCCATCTCGTTATTTAAGTCCACAATCACGGCCTTCGCGCCTGCCTTCGTCAGCAAGCGCACGCATGCTGCGCCCAGTCCTGACGCGCCACCAGAAACCAAAATACACTTGTTCTGTACATCCATCTTTGTCACCTTTCCTTAAAGCGTTACCGCGTGCAAAAAACTATGCGCCTCTATGATATCTTTTAGTGGCGCATTCTTACAAGGCATCATGGCTAATGGAGACAGGATCACATGCGACGATGGCTTGATCCGCTTGTCTGACGGTGCTAGACTCTTTAATGGTAGGAAATAATATTGCAAAGGATCATTGATGGGAAGCAAGAAACAGGAGCGACAATGCTTGCTTGAACAGCAGGTCGCTCGCTTGAGCAGCCGGATTGCTATTTTGGATCGCAGGAGCAACCGCTATTCCTGGGTGCGAGTCACAATCTTTTTTGGCGGACTAGCCCTTAGCATTGGCGGATACTTTATTCTGGGCTGGTGGTTATGCCTGGGCCTGGCCGCGATCACGGTGATCGCGTTCGCCATTGTCGCATACTATCATCATCATATCGAGGATAGCCTGGCACGGCATCGGACCTGGATGCGGATAAAATTAATGCATCTGGCGCGTATGAAGTTGGATTGGCATGCCCTTCCTCCTGCTCCATCCATTGAGCCAACCCCTGAGCATCCTTTTGAGCTTGACCTCGACCTGAGCGGACCTCGCTCCGTCCATCAACTGCTCAATACGGCTGTATCGCAAGAGGGCAGCCGCCGATTGCAGGAATGGCTGCTGACGACCACACCTGATCCGGCTAGCATCGCTCGTCGGCAAACGTTGGTACGCGAATTGCAACCGATGACGCTTTTCCGCGATAAGCTGCTGATGAAATCGCTCCTGGCCTCTGGACGCGTTGCCGAGCAGTTAGAAGGCAAGCGATTGTTGCACTGGCTCGATCACCAGACGCCACCCTCTGAGCTGCTTCTTCCGTTGCTAGGAGCAGCCGCCCTCCATATCCTGACCATCGTGTTTTTTCTGCTCAACCTCTTTATTGTGATGCCGGAGCTATGGATCTTTACCATCATAGCGGCCCTGATCCTGCTTTTCACGACAGCCAACAAGCGCGGGGACATTTTCGAGAATGCAAACTACCTGCACTACGGCTTTGCCACGCTTAGCGGCGTGTTCTCCTACCTGGAAAAATATCCCTATGGACAGCATGAGCAGGTGAAAAAGTTATGCGAGCCTTTTTACAAAGAGCCTGCATACAGCCCTTCCAGTTTGTTAAAACGCACGGCACGCATAGCATCAGCCGCGACGCTGAAAAATAATGGGCTGCTCTGGCTGATTATCAACGCTTTTGTGCCCTGGGATCACTATAGCGCCTATCGTTTAAGCTGCTACAAAGCGCAAATAGCCGCTCGCCTCCCCCTATGGCTCGATACCTGGTTTGAACTGGAGGCGCTTAGCTCCCTCGCCACATTCGCCTATCTCAATCCAGCCTATGTTTTACCGGATATTACCCAGAGCAATGATCCGGCGATAGAGCCAGGCGCGTACTTCTCCGGTCGCGCTTTAGGCCATCCCCTGATCCCGGACGAGAAGCGAATCACCAACGATTTCACGCTCAATGAACTGGGCCAGGTTGTGATTATTACTGGTTCCAACATGTCTGGCAAAAGCACGTTTTTGCGTACGCTGGGGGTGAATCTCTGCCTGGCTTTCGCGGGCGGTCCGGTCTGTGCCGAAGCGTTGCAGACGACGCCCTTCCGAATCTTCTCCTGCATTCGTGTCAGCGATTCGGTCACCGACGGCTATTCCTATTTCTATGCCGAAGTAAGAAGACTCAAGGCGCTGCTGGTCGAACTGGGACGCGCCGATAGCTTCCCGCTCTTCTTCCTCATCGACGAGATCTTCAAGGGCACCAATAACCGTGAGCGGCTGATCGGTAGCCAGGATTATGTGCAAGCCCTGGTCGGACGTAATTGCGTGGGAGCCATCTCGACGCACGATTTAGAGTTGGTCAAACTGGCCGATACCTTACAATCCAGCCAGCCAACGCTGCTGCCGCAGCTAGCTTCGCTCAGGCTGTCTGAAAAGAATACCCTACCAAAGGTGCAAAACTACCACTTCCGCGAAGAGATTATTGATGGGCAGATGGTTTTTGATTATCAGCTGCGTCCAGGCCCGTGCCCGACGACAAACGCCTTAAAGATTATGCGCATGGAGGGTTTACCAGTCAGGGAGCGATGACGCAAGCAAGGCTAATTCATCATGGCGATCATCTGGCGAATGGCCTTAATATGCACCTGCATTTCCTGGCGATCCTCTGCGCCGGGGGCAAGATCTACATAGGCGATCAGATCATGTAAGGCGCGGGCATAATGTTTTAGCTGCAAATGGATAATGCCGCGATCCCGTAGCTCAGTGGCCGCCAGGGGAGTCAGCGCGAGGATAAAATCGCAGACCGTCAGGACGCGGTCATATTGCTCTTTCTCCAGATAGACACGCTTGAGATTGTTCAGCAGACGCACCAGAAACTGTTTGTGGCTAACGGGTTTAAACCATTGCAGGGAAAATTTGATGCGATGCCTTACCAGCTGCCGAATATACTCTTTGCACTCTTGCTGGTTCAGCATCTTCCCACTATGAAAAGCATCGATACAGATCATACCTTGCGGAAGGGAACATCCGGCCATAAAATGGAAGGGAAGCCCGACACCATAGATCGGTATGCCAACCCGTTTACCAACCTCGATATAGAGCAACGCCAGCGTGATGGGAAGTCCTGTATGTTTTTCCAGAATTTGATTGAAATAACTATTATCCGCGTTGTCGTAATCATCCTGATTGCCTTGAAAGCGTTCCTCTGTAAAAAGTACCTGGTTCATAGCGTGGAGCACGCGGAGAGAATCTAC
>DASTZT010000050.1:0-4272 GCA_035764225.1 Ktedonobacteraceae bacterium | reverse complement strand
CGGTACGCAGTATTTTGACGCGTTCGCTCAGTTTCTGGACCGCGTCCATAATTTCAGTGGAGGGCAGAAACGCTTTGAGCAACGGGCGAGCCAGATTGAGCGTGGTGCTCTGGAGCGCGTTCAGGCGGCTGGCGTACCATTGGAAGGTATCGGGCATGCTCAGCAGGCGTACCGTCTCCCCTGTCGGTGCGGCGTCGATCACAACCACATCGAAATTGCCTTCACGCGCATTGCGGTAAATGTTGATCAGGCTAACAATCTCATCCATCCCTGGAATGAGCGCCAGTTCTTCGGACATCACAGTATCGATGCCTTGCTTGCGCAGCGTTTTGCTCATTGATTCCTGTAACTTGCCCCATCCCCGCCGCATCTCGTCGAGCGCATTGACCTCCTGCGCCCAGAGGTTAGGCATCAGTTCTTTTGGTTCAGAGGTGAGCGTGGCATTGAGACAGTCGGCGAGACTGTGAGCCAGATCGGTGCTCACGACCAGGGTGCGTTTCCCCTGCGTAGCCGTGCGAATAGCTGTGGCGGCTGATATGGTGGTTTTCCCAACGCCGCCTTTTCCAAGATAGAGAATGATGCGCATTGATGTCCTTATTCTTCGCATATGTGACAACAAACTATCGATACTCTTGCCAGAGGTGCTTCTGTCAACATGTACGTAAACTGGGCCGTTCAGGTTGGAAATGGGGCTGCCTTACAATCGGGTGAGTGCAAATGCTCAAGATGCGATGAAGATCCAGGGGAGCCGTTTGCACTAGCTGCGAATGCAGCGTTCCCGATTGCTTGTAAGAGAGGGAGGGGAAAAATAAGGGCATCTCTTGTTTCCCTCTGCTTCGTTTCTCTGAGTTTTTTGAGAAACGAAGGGTCTCAAGAGATGCCCGACAAGCGGCAATAGGCTCTTTACAACGCGATTTTGCTATGCGTTACGAGATATTTAAGAAATTCCAGATGGCGCACCACTTCCATACGATCACTGCCACCATTTTGATACCACTGACGGAGCCAGAGGAGAGAAATAACCTCATCCTGAGTGAACCCGTTTTGTGCGAGGGCCTCTGTTTCCGTCACAGTCTGCTCAACATTGGTTATCATTTCTAAAGGCTGTGTATTCATGATTGTTTCCTTCCACCTGTGCCTGACTGGGTCTGCCACCACTGCTTTTCCCGCTTGCATTCGATAATTGGTTCGATAAAAGATTTTCTACTAGAGTGAACGGTAGATACAGCAATTTTTCAAATGTCGATTGTACTGCTTACCTACCCCTCTCTGCTCTCCCATCCCCCTCTACTTCCTTTTTCTTTCTATACGAAGTATAACCGGAAAAGCCAACAATGGCAGTCTACTTGACAATACTACAGGTGTGAAATATATCACCTTGCATATCTGATAATTCTCTATGATCCCCACCTGCGAGAGATGGCTCTGCATAATGAACTATCTGCCCTATATACGTTTGAAACCCCTCAATGGTTCCAGTTATAAAGCCTGATTTTAGGAAAATACCAACCTGCCTACAAACGACACGCGAGGTCAACTATTGATTTTCGTATAGTCGAGTAACAGGTGGCCTGCATTTGCTTCCCAGGAAAATAGACGTTGCGAGGTTACAGCGTGGGGCATGACATGTACGTCCTGTACCTGGACTTCAAACCTGGAAAAGATGGGAGGCGGCAAAGGGAATTTGCTTCACTTTGCCGTCTCCCTTTTTTGTCTACGCGTTACGCACGACGACGTTAACCAGGCGACCAGGGATGTAGATGACCTTCTGCACTGTCGTGTCACCGATAAACGACAGGATCTTCGGGTTCGCCAGTGCCAGTGCCCGTACATCCTGCTCGCTGATGTCGGCAGGAACCTCCACGCGTTCCCGAACCTTGCCATTGACTTGCATCACCAGGGTGAACGTTTGATCCTGCGTCATTGCTTCGTCATAGGTAGGCCAGGTGGTTGTGTGGATACTGCCGGTGTGCCCGGTCAGGTGCCACAGTTCCTCGGTAATATGCGGAGCCAGCGGAGCCAGCAGCTGCATCATGGTTTCCAGGGTGCGACGATATGCCGCGCTCTGTGCCACCGGAGTATGCTGCTGCTTAATCATCGCGTTGTTGCACTCCATCAGAGCCGCCAGGGCCGTGTTAAAGTGGAACGCGCCCAGCTCTTCGGTAACGCGCTTGATGGTTTTGTGGCGCAGCCGCTCAATGGCTTTGCTCTCATCGGTCTCTTTGCTGCCTGGCTTCTCGATCCAGGCATCAGTGACCAGGCTCCAGAAGCGGTTCAGGAAGCGCCAGACGCCTTCTAAATTCTCCGCTTTGAAGGAGCCGCCCGCCTCGAACGGTCCGATAAACATCATGTAGCAGCGTACCGTATCCGCGCCATATTTCTCGATATATTTATCGGGAGCCTCGACATTGCCGCGCGACTTGGACATTTTTTGACCGTCAGGCCCCAGCACCATTCCCTGGTGGTACAGGCGCAGGAACGGCTCGTCAAAGTTCAGGTAGCCCATATCGCGCAGCGCCTTGACGAAGAAGCGAGAGTACAGCAGATGCAGGATAGCATGCTCTACGCCGCCCACATACTGGTCAACCGGCAGCCAGTGATGCATTTTCTCCTGGCTCCAGGCCTGCTCGCTATTGTGCGGATCGGCATAGCGCAGGAAGTACCAGGATGAACAGATGAAGGTATCCAGCGTATCGGCTTCGCGCGTTGCCGGGCCACCACAAATCGGGCAGGTTGTGTTGACAAACTCCGGCTCATAGCGCAGTGGCGACTCTCCGGTTGACTTGAACTGTACATGTTCCGGCAGCTTCACGGGCAGTTGATCTTCTGGGACTGGTACCATGCCATCTTTGGGGCAGTAGACAATGGGAATGGGCGCGCCCCAGTATCGCTGGCGGCTAATCAGCCAGTCGCGCAGACGGTACGTGACCATAAACTTGCCAATGCCCTGCTCTTCGATGTAGCGGGTAACTTTCGCGATAGCTTCGTCGCCCGGTGTGCCATCGAAGGGGCCTGAATTGACCATCATGCCCGGAGCTTCTTTCGGCTCTGTCCAGGTCGTCGGATCGCTCGGCTCTTCATCCTGCGCGCGGATCACTTCGCGGATCGGAATGCCGAACTTGCGTGCGAACGCAAAGTCGCGCTGGTCGTGGGCGGGCACACCCATAATCGCGCCTGCGCCATAGCCCATCAGCACATAATCGGCGATCCAGACCGGGACGCGTTCGCCGCTCACGGGATTGGTAACATAGCCGCCAGTAAAGACGCCGGTTTTCTCTTTCTCCGCGCTCATACGCTCAATTTCAGTCATGCGCTGAGTATGGGTAACGTAGGCATCGACCTCGGCCTTCTGTGCGGGTGTCGTGATTTTCTCCACCCAGGGATGCTCCGGTGCCAGCACAAAGAAGGTTGCGCCGTAGATCGTGTCGGGACGCGTTGAGAAGACCGGGATCTCTTCGCGCTTGCCATCAATCTCGGTGTAGAAACGGATCTCCGCGCCCTCGCTGCGCCCGATCCAGTTGCGCTGCATCGTAATCGTCTTCTCAGGCCAATCGACGCCGTGAAAGTTCAGCAGCTCTTCAGCGTAGGCCGAGATTTTCAGCAGCCACTGGTCGATTTCTTTGCGCACCACGACGCTGCCGCAACGTTCGCAGGTGCCATCCGCCAGTACCTGCTCGTTGGCCAGCGTGGTATTGCAGCCAGGGCACCAGTTGGCGGGTGCTTTGGTGCGATAGGCCAGACCATGCTTGTAGAATTGCAGGAACAGCCACTGCGTCCATTTATAATAATCGGGCATGCAGGTGACAACTTCGCGCTGCCAATCCCACTGCGCACCCATTGAGCGCAGTTGCTTGCGCATATTCTCAATATTCGCCAGCGTCCAGGTACGGGCCTGAACGCCGCGCTTGATGGCAGCATTCTCTGCTGGCAGGCCAAAGGCGTCAAAGCCAATTGGCTGCATCACATTGAAGCCCTGCATGCGTATAAAGCGTCCATAGGCATCAAAAGGCGAATAGTTATACCAGTGGCCCATATGGAGATCGCCCGATGGATAAGGGAACATCACCAGGTGATAAAATTTCGGTTTGGGAGAATCGTCAGAGGCGTGATACAGGCCCTCTGCTTCCCACTGAGCCTGCCATTTGCTCTCAATCTCTTTCGGATTGTATTTTGTACGTGTTATTACCATATATGGCTCTCCCTGCTTTACTTTTTTCAGTGTGTTTGATTCTTAGCATGAGAGCGTGCTCGCGCCTGCGACGCTCGTCTTGT
>DASTZT010000049.1:0-17222 GCA_035764225.1 Ktedonobacteraceae bacterium | reverse complement strand
TTGTTTAGAAAGGCAAAAGGAATTTCCATATGGCGAAGACACTAGACGGGATAGCCCTGTCAGCCAACTCGAAAACTTCCGCACTGTCGCTACGGACGGTATGGACATTGCGCCTGGTGTTGGGGATGACAGCATTGCTAGGGGCCATCCTTTTTCTTGAAGGCTCAAGCTGGGATATCCAATGGCATTCTCTGATTGGACGCGATAGAACGCTGATCCCTCCACATATCATGATGTTAATCGGCGTGACGATCAGCGGACTCTCCGGCTTGTTAACGGTATGTATCGAGAGTTGGTGGGCGCGACGCAGCGAGATCGTGAAGAAGAACGGTACAAACTTTGCGGACATCTTTTATGGCCCGTTGGGTGCCTATGTTGTCGGTTTTGGTGCTCTGTTGGCCGCCGTCGCTTTTCCACTGGACGCCTACTGGCATACGCTTTATGGCATTGACGTGAGGATCTGGGCTCCCTTCCACATTATGTTTGCTGTCAGTATGGGCATAGTTGCGCTAGGGACCGCTTACATGCTGGTTTCAGCCGCGCGTCTGACAAAGCAGTCCGGTCAGAATGAGACCTCCACAACTCGCGTTGCCTATATGGGCGCGGTTCTCGCTCTGGGGGCGATGTTGAGCATATTTACGATCCTGCTCTTCGATGCCTTGAGAGCAGGAAATCTGCTCAGCCTGGGTGTCCTGAGCATCAGTGTGTTCCCACTCCTCTCAAGTATCCTGGTTGCGTTTACCCTCGTTGTAGCTGTTTATGCTATACCGTGGCGCTGGGCCGCGACCTCCGTTGCCGCTTGCTACTGTTTCCTGGCCGCGATAATGGCTCTGTTTGTGCAGCCCGCAACGAATTGGCTGCTGACCGTTGAGCAATTGAGCTATAGAAGAGCCGCTCATCCCTTTACATCGCTGGTTGCCCTGCAATGGTTTCTTACGCCCCTCATCGTGGCAATCCTGATCGATGTTATCATCCATCAGGCGCGACAAAAACAGTGGTCTCAGAAGAAGTTGACGCTGGGTCTGGCCCTGTGCGCTCTTATCAGCGGAGCACTCCCGATTATTCCCGGCTCGCTTCTGTTGCCTGCGGTGTTGTTGTTACAGGTGGGCGTAGCAGGTTTTGCCGTTTCTCTGCTTGTCGGATTGGGCGGCTCATTCCTGGGAACCATCTTTGGTCGTAATGTCGGCGAATCGCTACGTACCCTGGAAGGGTGATAGGGATGTCTAGAGCATTGCAATTTTTCCTGCTTGCTGTCGGTGTGATAGCTCTACTGGCAGTGTTGGGAGAGATAGGGTATTCGATTGCCGCGACAATGCACGGGAACACGCCAGCTCGCGTCGTCCATGTGCAGGCAGGCCCATATCCGCTGACGGTCAATCTGTATACGTATCCAGCCCACGCCAGTTATGCGTTGCCTTTCTCGATTGCTCCTCAGCAACCGATTAATGGCACGCTGACCTACAAGGTTTCATCCGTACCCGATCCATCGGATGTACCAGCAACGCCAGTACGAGCGAGCCTCTCGCCCGATCCCAATGTCCACAATGGTGTGCAGGGAGACGCGGAGATTACGGTTCAAGGCGGCTGGACGCTCAATATCGTGGTCAATGGCGCTGCCGGAAGCGCGAATGCATCTGTGCCCATCGTTGCGACCGCGCCACCCGCGATCCCGACGTGGCTTGGCTGGCTGATCGGTCTGATCCCAATTTATGGCTTGTTCGGTTTCCTGCTGATGCAGCGCAGTCGCAAAAGCAAGCGGGGGCAAACGCCTGTTACCGCGTAATCAGGTAATTGTGTAGGTACGAGAACGAGGTCGTGTTGCTCTGCTCAGAGCAACACGACCTCGTTCTGTAAAAAAATGTTTATTGCTCCTCCGCCGCCTTAACACGATGCAGTTTCACAAAATTGGTGCGTGCCCAGCTAGCGACTGGGAGCCCTCCCATAATTACAACGTATTCGCCGTTCTGAATCAAATGATCCTCGATCAGCCGCTGTTCAACCTCCTCAATCAGCTCCTCCGTTGTGCCGCGCAACCCGATGCAATGGGGCCATACTCCCCACCAGAGGGCCAGTTGACGCCTGATCCCTTCCCAGGGCGTGTAGGCCAGGATAGGGACGCGCGGACGATCTTTAGAGATCAGATGGGCCGAGTTGCCGGTGCGTGTAAAAACGACGATAGCCTTAACGCTGGCCTCTTCTGAAAGGGTGCGGGCGGCGCGACTGACGGCGCGAGCCTGAGTGAGGCGCTGATGTTTGGGCTGGTGCGCGGTTCTATTGCCTGCCTCGGTTTCTAGCGCAATGCGTACCATCATTTCGACCGCCTCAATCGGATAAGCCCCCGAAGCCGTTTCGGCGCTCAGCATCACCGAATCAGTCTGGTCAAGTACGGCGTTTGAGACATCATTAACTTCCGCCCTGGTGGGACGCGGATTCGTGACCATCGACTCTAACATCTGAGTGGCGGTGATAACGGGCAAGCCCAGCTCGTTACATCTGGCAATGATATGTTTTTGGATCAGCGGCACCTTCTCAGGGGGCATTTCTACGCCCAGGTCGCCACGCGCGATCATCACGCCGTCGGTGACCTCAAGAATATCGTCCAGGTGTGCTATCGCCTCCGGTTTCTCTAATTTGGCGATCAAGGGGATGGGGATCAGGCGGTGCTTCTGTGCTTGATGACGCTCCAGTTGTAGCTCGTGAATAGAGCGTTTCGCTTCAAGGATATCTTCTGGTTTGCGTACAAAGCTGAGCGCGACATAATCGACATCGTGCATCACGCCAAAACGCAGATCGTCGCGATCCTTCTCTGTGAGCGCGGGCGAGCTGACGGCCACGCCAGGTAAATTAATGCCCTTGTGCTCTCCTAACACGCCGCCATGCACTACCAGGCAATGGACATCACTTTCGCTTGTGTCGAGGACGCGCAGTTCCAGCAGGCCATCGTTGAGCAAGATACGATCACCCGGCTTGACATCCTGGGGAAGTTGCTGATAGGTCGTCGCAATGATCTCAGAGGTGCCCACCACATCGCGGGTGGTAATCGTAATCGTGGCATTGTCCACCAGAGTGATTGGTTTTTTATCTTGTAGTGGACCAGTACGAATCTTTGGCCCCTGCAAATCCTGTAGAATGGCGATTGGACAGCCGAGACGAGCAGAAATTCGGCGTATCCGTTCAATTACAAGAGCGTGTTCCTCGTGTGTTCCATGAGAGAAGTTGAGGCGCGCGACATTCATCCCCGCCCGCATCAATTGTTCAAGCCGCTCCTCGCTATTGGTAGCAGGGCCTATGGTGCATACGATTTTGGTACGGCGCATATACTTATTCCTCTTTAAGAATGATACAATAACTTTTTCTCTCCAGTTTGGCAGCAGAACCTGTAGAGTGCCACTGCCCGTTTACTTTGAAAGTCTACATCTTCCATAAGCTGCCGACAAGAGTCTATGAGCTGAAAGATGCAGCGAAATTATGAGTGATGTGCCAGCCCATCACAAAATTTGGTAGAATAAGAAGGAGAAAAATAGCGTATGACAAAATGCATCTGCTTGTTTAAGAAACGGAAAAGGCTAATAAGGAGGCTATCTGATGGAAAAGGTAACGCCAGCATCACTTTCTGATATTCCTCCATCGTTGGAAGGGGTAGTACAGCTAGATATGCAAAATAGTTTTGTTCCATCCAAAAGTATGAGTGAGTTACAACGATTCATCGAACAGCTTTTCCACTGGGCTGCTATCGTTGAGTCCTCTGATGATGCGATTATCGGCAAAAGGCTTGATGGCACTATTACTAGCTGGAATCAAGGTGCCGAACGGATCTATGGCTATACAGCAGAGGAAGTGATAGGAAAGTCAGTCTTTACCATTTTTCCCCAGGACAATATTGAAGAGTTTTTCTTTATTATGGAAAAGCTGCGTCACGGCGAGAAGATCGATCATTTTGAAACAAAACGAGTGCGAAAAGATGGTGTCATGCTGGATATCTCGGTGACAATCTCTCCTATTCGCGACTTAAGCGGCGTAGTTATCGGAGCTTCTGCCATAGGTCGCAATATTACTGAACGCAATAAGGCCGAACAAACAAAGAAAATGTTAGCCGCTATTGTCGAATCTGCCGATGATGCGATTTTGAGTAAAACCTTAGATGGCACTATCATCAGTTGGAATCGCGGCGCGGAACAATTATATGGCTATACCCCGGATGAAATCATCGGGCAACTGGTATCAGTTCTGATGCCCCCAGAGAAAAAAGATGATTTTTCCTATGTGATGGGCCAGCTCAAAGCCGGGTTACGGGTTGAGCATTATGAGACGAAGCGGATTACAAAGGATGGGAGAATCCTCGATGTCTCGGTGACCGTCTCTCCGCTAAAGGATGCAGTGGGAAAAGTTGTTGGAGCTTCAGATATTACGCGCGATATCACAGAGCAAAAGTATCTGGAAAGAGTTAAGGATGACTTTATTGATGCAGCAAGCCATGAACTAAAAACGCCCCTCACCAGCCAGAAAGTTTTTATCCAGATGTTGCGCAAAGAGGTAGAGAAGCAGGGAGATGCGCACTACGAGAGATTGCTTGACAGGATTGAGAAGCAACATGGAAAAATGGTTAATCTGATTCATGGCATGCTAACCCTCACCAGAATCCAATCGGGGAAATTCGTTCTAGTAAAAGAGCGTTGTAATCTAACAGAGCATGTGTGGCAAGTAGTAAGAGAGATGCAAGAGGTTACCCTCCACCATAGAATTCTGATGGAAGGGGAGCTTAGCAGGGAGATAGAGGTAGATAAAGAGCGCCTCGGCGATGTCATCAGCAACTTGTTAACGAACGCCGTGAAATATTCGCCACAGGCAGAAAAAGTTGTCGTGACGCTTTCTGAAGACGCTGATAGCGCCATCATAGCGGTACAGGATTTCGGGATTGGCATTGCTCCAGAAAATCATGCCAAAGTCTTTGATCGCTTCTTCCGTGTCAGTGGCGAGGATGAAAGTACGTTTCCTGGTTTGGGGATGGGGTTATACATTGCTTCAGAGATAGTAAAGCAACATCAAGGGCGTATGTGGGTGGAGAGTGAAAAAGAAAAAGGAGCTACTTTCTATATCAGCTTGCCCTATGATGCTGAAGCGACTCGTCTCCAAAAAGCGACAAGCGTGAATGAGATATAATCTGTTCGCTAAGATTGACATTTCTGATGCTCCATGCTATTCTAGTGTCGCCGAAGTTCAGGGGCACGGTCAGGTGCTGTGTATTCTATAGAAGCCCGATGGCTTTATGTGGGTGCAGGTGAGCGCCGCTCTCGAACGTGGCGCTGCGAAAATACAGACCCCCTTGATTGGGGAAGAGGTGAGATGTAAGAAATTATGGCTGTTAAGATTCGCTTAAAACGGACGGGCATGAAGAAGGCCCCTAGCTATCGTGTCGTGGTGGCTGACGCACGCTCCCCCCGCGATGGTCGCATTATTGAGAACATTGGCTGGTACAATCCACGAGTCGAGCCTTCTGCTATCAATATTAATGAGGAAAAAGCTCTGGCATGGCTGAAAAATGGAGCACAGCCCACCGAGTCGGTGACTCTGCTGCTCAAGCGCGTGGGCATTATGGATCGCTTCGATCAGATGAAGGCTGCCAACGCCAGTCAGGCTCAGTAAATAACGACAGTATAAGGTTGAGAGATGCGTAAACTCATTGAGTACGTTGCTCAGTCACTGGTAGACGATCCGTCTGCTGTGCAGGTGCGGGAAATCCGCAATGATCGCAATGCCCTGGTGCTGGAACTGCATGTGGCAGCAGATGATTTTGGCAAGGTGATTGGCCGCCAGGGGCGCGTCGCTAAGGCTATGCGCACATTGCTGCGTGCGGGAGGCACCAGAGAAGGTCGCCATACCTCATTGGAGATCGTCTAAGGATTGGGCCTGGTGTGTTCTGGAGCTGCATGATATCTCTCGTGTTGTGCAGAAAGTAGCGGTAGATAGATATTATGCCGGATCAAGACAAAACAGAATGGGCTACTATTGGGACAATAGTGGCCCCTTTTGGTGTGCGGGGCGAGCTAAAAACCTATCCATTAAGCGATGTACCGGATCGCTTCTCACGGCTGGATAGCATCTATCTTGCTCCCGACTATAAACGTTATGCCATTACAGGGGTGCGTTCCTATAAAGGGACAATGGTGCTGCTCAAACTTGCTGGTATTGATGATGCCACCACCGCTGAATCTTTGCGCAATCGTGCTATCTGCATCCCACTGAGCCAGCTGGCGGAACTGCCTCCCGATACGTATTATCAGCATGATATCCTGGGCTTGCGCGTGGTGACGCTCGATGAGCGAGAAGTTGGTGTCGTCGCGGATATTATCGTTACTGGCGGCAACGATGTCTACGTGCTTAAAGCGCATAATGGTCAACAGATCCTTATTCCTGCGATCAAAGAGGTGATTAAGCAAATTGATCTCATCCGCCGTGTGATCTATATTGACCCGATGAAGGGCCTTTTGGACGATGAGGCGGCGATTGTTGAACAGTCAGAAGATCGGGAGTGATCGGCAACTCGGATTTGGCAGAGGAAATAAAGTAGATCAGTTCTGTGTTTTCAAGAGTAGGATATTTGAAACTGGGACAGGCACAAATACGTGTAATGTGGTACAGGTTAGGAAAATCTGTCGTTGGCTTGATACAATATGTTATTGTGCCGCTATATTTCGTAGGGAGGTTCTTATGTCAGAGCATATCCCGACATTTGCTGATCTTTGTAGCGCAATTGCTGATGGTCATATCCCCGCAAACAGTGATGGCCAGATGTATCAGATTACTGCTCTGGAATTGCGACGCTTCCTTGATACCTTTCGTTCCCCTCCCTCTCTTTCCAGCCCCCAGAATCACCCGTTACGCTCAATCGCCAGTGTCCGGTCTCTTTTCACAAAACATTCTGTCGCGTAAGCGATCTGGCTATGTTTCTGGCCTGGATTGAAGGGGGTCTGCCATATAAAAAGGAACTAGATGTCTATCAGTACAAAGTTGTACTAAAGAAGTCAAGATCGGCTCACACGTTATAATCGTGAACAATCTACGTCTATCGATCTAATGGCTCGGTTGTCTGGCTACAGCCGGATAATAAGAATGAGCAAAAAGCTTGAGCCGCCCGCGATAGCTGTTTATCTTTCCGCATAATCAGACTGAGCTGCGGACGCAAATCTAGCTCAGGCAATGGCACGCGCACCAGGCTACCCTGTGCCAACTCACGCTGTACAGTGATAGACGAGATGATAGCAGCTCCTACGCCGTTCATCACCATTTGCTTGATGGCCTCATTATTTGGCAATGTTAACACCGGGCGTATATGTACATCATGAAGTTGTAGCCTGTTTTCAATCACCTCACGTATACCGCTTCCCGGCTCGCGCAATAGTAACACTCCATCAACTAACATCTCTGGATGGATGACACTGCGCCTGCTCCAATAATGATTGGGCGCGACAACCAGGATCAATTCATCATGGGCGAATGGTTGGACTGTCAAAAGGGGCGGTAGGCTCGCAACGTCGCCCTCTACAAGGCCGAAGTCCAGAGACCAGTTGAGCGTTCCTTCAACTGTCTCTTGCGAGTTGAGGATGGCAATGTTGAGCTTCACTTTGGGAAAGCGTGCCTGGAAACGAGCAACAATGGGTGGCAAGAGATAGACACCGATGGTGGTATTGGCCGCGAGCGTCACTTCCCCTCCATCTCCATTGCGTAAAGTTGCCAACGCATCCTCCATCTCACGTTCAAGCGCGAATATCTGGCGGGCATATCCCTGTAAAACGCGTCCTGCATGCGTCAAGACGATCCTGCGCCCCTGGCGCTCCACCAGTTTAAGGTGTATCTCGTTTTCTAAGCTGGAAATTGTTTTTGTGACGGCTGGTTGGCTCAGGCCCAGTTCCTCTGACGCACGCGTAATATGTTCAAACTCGGCAACTTTTAAAAACACTCGCAAATTCTGAAGATTCATCTTCTTCTCCAAACGCATCCTTCTCCAGGGCCAGAGGGTGATACCGTCGCCCGGTGCTGACCAACTGCTAGCAATCAAGCTTTCTCCCATCATACCAAAAAGCGGCATAAAAAACATATAGTTCCGGTTATGATTATCACTACTTTTATCGCGATAGCGATATATTTATCCACAAATTGCTTTCTTTGACTCAAAATTCATGAAATATAATAATATATTTCATAATATAAATTTATATTATTCCTGATTGGAATGATTAAAATAACTTGAAAGAATGATTTAAATATGTTACTGTTATTAGTGAGATAAGGATGTCTAGATGAAATCAGTGTAAATCAGACAACAGTAGCTTTTTGCCTGATAGCTAATAAAAAGGGAAGGACTTTATGAAGAAGCCTTCATTGCATCTCTCTGGTGTCATAACGTTGCTGGCTCTTTTAGTATTCATCCTTCCAGCGTGCGGCGGTGGCACTTCTGCTAGTAGTGATTCGTCATCTATCACCGTTCATCTCGGTTACTTTCCAAATCTGACCCATGCCGTTGCCCTCGTAGGAGTGGCGCGTGGCACATTCAAACAAGCACTCGGCCCGAACGTCACACTGGATACGAAAACATTTAACGCCGGACCTGCGCTGATAGAGGCTCTTTTTGCTGGCGATATCGATATCGGCTACGTTGGTCCCAACCCGGCGATTAATGGCTACGTTAAGAGCAAAGGTCAGGCACTGCGGATCATCGCAGGAGCATCCAGTGGCGGCGCTCTCTTCATCGTGCGACCAGATGCGCATATCCAGACTATCCAGGACTTGAGCGGTAAGAAGTTTGCCACGCCGCAACTCGGAGGGACGCAAGACGTATCATTGCGCTTCTACTTGCAACAGCACGGATTGAAAACGACCGATAAAGGCGGCACGGTGCAAATTATTCCGACGGATAATCCCAACATTGTGACCCTCTTCAAGCAAGGCCAGATTGATGGCGCGTGGGTGCCCGAACCCTGGGCCTCGCGCCTGATGGTGGAAGCGCAGGGTCGTATTTTCGTCGATGAACGTATGCTCTGGCCTGACAATAAGTTTGTGACAACCAACGTCGTCGTGCGCAAACAGTTTCTTGACCAGCATCCTGATCTGGTCGCAAAGTTCCTCCAGGCTCATGTCGCGGTAGTCCAATCTATTACCAGCGATCCCACAAGCGCGAAACAGGTGGTAAACGACGAACTGAAGCAGCTCACGGGTCAGGCGCTGGCTCCTCAGGTCGTCGATCTGGCATTCCATAATCTCGATATTACCTACGACCCGCTCGCATCAACGCTTTTTAAAGCTGCGGATAGTGCCTATGCGCTTGGCTTTCTAGGCAGCAGCAAGCCTGATCTTAAAGGGATCTACGCGCTTGGGCCGCTCAATAGTGTTCTGGCAAGCAAGGGACTTCCGAAGGTTGCTGATGCATAAAGGAGAAAGAGCAGATGGCAGAGTCTGGCATATCTCAGCAATCCAGGCGCGCGAGTGACCATCCTCCGGTGGCAGTTAGCGGTGGCAGTTCGCTACGTGTCGAGGGGATTAGCAAGATTTTCATCAACAGTGGACGGGGTGTCGAGGCACTACGTCCCATTGATCTGGAGATTACAGCAGGCGAGTTTGTCTGCTTTCTGGGTCCAAGTGGTTGTGGCAAATCCACTTTACTAAGCATTATTGCAGGCTTGGAGCAGGCAAGCAGCGGAGAAGTCTGGGCCAATGAGAAAAAAGTGAGAGGGCCTGGAACGGATCGCATTCTCTTATTCCAGGAAGCAGCTCTTTTCCCCTGGCTAGATGTACAACAGAACATCGAGTTTGGCTTACGTCAAGCTGGCTTGCCGATACGTCAACGCAAAGAGATCGTCGAAAAAATGGTTGGGGCCGTGCATCTCAAGGGGTTTGAGCGTAGCTATGTTCATCAGCTCTCTGGTGGCATGCGTCAGCGTGTAGCCATCGCCCGCGCCCTGGCCATTAATCCGGCAGTGCTGTTGATGGACGAGCCATTTGGTGCTTTAGATGCGCTCACGCGTGATCGCTTGCATGCCGAACTAGAATCGATCTGGTCTACAACACATAAAACCATATTGTTTGTGACGCATAATGTGCGCGAGGCCGTTGCGCTCGGCGATAAAGTCATCGTCTTTGCGCCGCGTCCGGGCCGCATCATACGCGAATTCCGCATCGATCTACCACGTCCGCGTAGCCTGGAAGATCATCTGCTGGTGGATCATGCCGCCGAGATTTTGCACGTTCTCAAGAGTGGGATAACAACCAGTGAGGAGGGTGATGAAGATGAGACGGGCCATTAGCATCACAAAACAGCGTGCGGGAACGCGCTGGTGGGCGAAAACGATTCGTCAGGTGCTTTTCTACGGGCTACTACTGATGATATGGGAGCTACTTGCCCGGAGCGGCATCTGGCCCGATTATCTTTTCGTGGGGCCTTTTGCTGTGGCGAGCAGGATTGTCGCTGGTTTCCAGGACGGCACGTTTGTGACGGCAATCCTGGTCAGCCTGCGCCGTTTGCTGCTCGGCTATGGCATTTCTCTGCTTGTCGGGGTCGCACTGGGGTTGCTGATCGGGCGCAATCGTTATGCCGAAGATACGCTCGGCTCGCTGGTATTGGGATTACAGGCGTTGCCGAGCGTGTGCTGGATTCCGCTGGCGATCCTCTGGCTGCACGCCAGTGAGCAGGCAATGGTTTTTGTTGTGATAATGGGTGCGCTGTTTTCGATTACGCTTGGTGTAGATGCTGGCGTGAAAAATACTCCTCCACTCTACCTCAAAGCTGCACGCAATATGGGGTCTCGCGGCTTTGCTCTGGCGACGCAGGTTATTCTTCCGGCAGCGCTACCGGCGATTCTATCTGGTTTAAAGCAAGGCTGGACCTTCGCATGGCGTTCGCTGATGGCGGCAGAATTGATTTATATTACCGTCAGCCTGGGCGGCCTGCTCGAAACCGGGCGCGACCTCAATGATATCTCCCAGTTGTTTGCGATCATGCTCATCATTATCGCCATTGGTGCAGTTATCGACGGTGGCATTTTTGGACCATTGGAGCGGCTCGTGCGCAGACGCTGGGGACTAGCGGAATAATGTTTCGTGTTCTTCGCTATCGATCAAATCAGCAATGACAACGTTGCTGCCTCTCGTCAGAAGCTCTTTCGCGTGGAAGAGCTTTCTATTTGGATCACTTTTTTGTCTTAAAAAGGTTGCATATAAAAGCTCTATGGTTTTGTCAGCCCTTTTCAGATTGATGAAACGCTCTTTATATTTTCCAGTAATCCAGACAACATGACAAATCTAACAATCAACCATATAAAGAGCGTGCTCACAGTAGGAATTTATTGAGACATAATCTCATTGACACCAGAACCTCTCATATGCTATACTCTTACCAATATACTGATACATAGTATCGTTATAAGGAGAAAAGCACTATGCGCCCGGTGAAAAAAACCTTATTCTGGCTTTTCTGCGTTGTCGTGCTTGCAATATGTGGGAGCGCGTGTACCAGCTCTTCTTCGACTACCCCTTCATCCTCTTCGAAGGCGCTTCATGTCGTCGCGGCAGAGAATTTCTATGGTGATATCGTCAAGCAGCTGGGAGGGAGTCGTGTCTCGGTGGTCAGTATGCTCTCTAATCCAAATGGTGATCCTCACGAGTACGAGTCGAGCATCCAGAACGCCACAGCCGTTGCGGCGGCTGATCTGGTGATTGAGAATGGTGGTGGCTATGATGGTTGGATGGATAAGCTTATCGCTGGTTCCCCCAAAAGCAGTCGTGTCGTGCTCAAAGCATTTGATATTGCACAAGTAAAACTGCCGGATAATGTGCATGTCTGGTATAGCATCGATAACGCCCAGAGCATGGCCCAGGCGATCACCAATACGCTCAAGCAATTAGATGCTGCCGACGCCGCGACCTTTGAGAACAACTTCCAGGTGTTCAAACAATCGCTGCAACCAGTGCGCCAGAAGATGGCTGATATGAAAACAAAATATGCGGGCACGCCTGTAGGCTTGACCGAGACCATTTATCTCTATCAAACAGGCCCTCTCGGACTCAATGTCCTGACCCCCCTTGAGTTTCAGAAGGCGATGGCAGAGGGAAACGATCCGCCTGCCAATACGCTAGTGACGACGGAGGATCAGGTGATGAAGAAGCAGATTAAAGTGCTGATTGTCAATCAGCAAACAAGCTCGCAGATCACCGACAAACTGCAAAACGACGCCAGAGCGCAGCACATTCCCATTGTCCCTGTGACTGAGACGATGCCCCCCAACAAAACCTACCAGACATGGATGCTTGACCAGCTTACCACCCTGGAACAGGCGTTGGGGAAGTAAAATGAAGCATTGCTAAGGAGGACGAGTGTTATGTTCGATGTGTTGCAATTGACCTTTATCCAGCATGCGCTTTTAGCGGGCGTCTGTATTGCGGTCGCCGCGGCGGTGATTGGCTATTTTCTGATTATACGCGGCTTGACCTTTGCGGGCCACGCTTTACCAAATATTGGCTTCGCGGGAGCAGCCGGGGCGGTGCTGTTCGGGATCGAGCCTGTTTTCGGGTTATTTCTATTCACTATCGTGGCGGCCATTGGCATTGGACTGCTTGGGAAAGAGATTCGTCATCGTGATAGTGCTGTTGGGATTATCATGGTGTTTGCGCTTGGCCTGGGCATTGCCTTCCTTTCGCTCTATTCTGGCTATGCGGAGCAGGTGTATAGTATTCTCTTTGGGCAAATTGTAGGGATCAGTCAAACCGATGTCCAGGTGACAGCGATCTGTAGTATTTTGACGCTGCTTTTGTTGCTGGTGGCTTTCCGGCCTCTGCTCTTCAGTTCGTTTGACCAGGATGTGGCGCAGGCGCGAGGCGTTCCTGTATACTTGCTGGCTCTGCTCTTCCTGGTGTTGGTGGCCGTGACTGTCTCGATGGCGGTGCAGATCGTAGGGGCGCTGCTGGTATTTGTCCTGCTCGTTGGACCAGCGGCAACGGCTACGCGCATTGTGCAGCGTCCTCTGTGGGCTATTTTGCTGGCCATCTGTCTAAGCGTGTGCTATACCGTGCTAGGCATTGTGCTAGCGGCCACCGGGAACTGGCCAGTGAGTTTTTACATTGCGACCCTGGCCTTTCTGGTCTATCTTCCTGTACGCGTTGCATCGCCTTTATGGAGAGGATATGGGGCAAGAAAACGCCTTCAGCATAGGAGTGCATTGTCTTTTCCTATAGCCAATGAACAGCATCCCATTCTGCGCCCATCAGGCCAGTCACGAGAACGTCAATAAGAAGGGAAGCATCGATGCTAGAACTGTTTCAGCATGAATTTGTGCAAAACGCTTTTCTGGTGGGCACGATAGTTGCCATTGTGTCGGCGATTGTGGGCTATTTTGTGGTGCTGCGGACACAGGCATTTGCGGGAGAGGCGCTGGCCGATATCAGCTTTGCCGGAGCTACGGGAGCTGCAATACTAGGTTTGAGTTCATTAGTGGGCATGCTGGCCTTTACGCTGTTGGCCGCGTTGGGGATGGGTGCTCTTGGTGAGCGCGTGCGGGGGCGCGATGTGGAAATTGGTATGGTGCTCTCTTTTGCGCTTGGCCTGGGCGTGTTATTTCTCAGTATCTATATTCAGCAGGGAGCGCATGCCAATGCGGGCGTAGCTATTCTCTTCGGGTCGATCCTCAGCGTGACACGTAGCGATGTGTTGGTAACGCTGGGATGTAGCATCGTCGTTTTACTGCTGCTCGCCTTGCTTTTTCGTCCCCTCCTTTTTGCCTCGATTGATCCTGAGGTCGCTCGCACGCGTGGGGTGCCTGTACGACTGCTTTCCATCGTTTTCCTGCTCCTTCTTGGGGTTACAACAGCCGAATCCATTTTGGCGATTGGCGTGCTGCTCGTTTTTGCTCTGCTGATTGCGCCTGCTGCTACTGCTGAGCATCTGACGCGCCGTCCTCTCACCGCTATGCTCCTGTCAGTTGGGCTGGGCTTGTTTTTTACCTGGGGAGGGCTGATTCTGGCCTTTGTGGGGACTGGTAGACATTTGCCTGTTGGCTTCTATATAGCGATTCTGGCGGCCCTTTCCTACTTCATTGCTCTTGGCATGCGTCGCTTGTATGTCCCGCGCCGCTTCAGAACATTGCCACATCCCAATCGGGAACATATCTTAGCCAGGCGATGAGGGAGGCTTATTCATATTCTAGCAAGACCTCCTTCTTGAAGAGGTGACCGAGTCGTTGCGCTGCGGCTGCAATCCCTTTTCGGAGCGAGGCAGTGGATGAGGAGAACAGGTTTATCTTGATGACGGTGTGCGAGCGTCGGATTGTAGTGTGCCAGACTCCCTGGATGGAGCCGTTGACCAGAACGACCGCAAAGGTCCACCCTTGAAGGTTGAAGACCTGGCGCTTGTAGGCCTGGGCGAGCAGGGGTTCGCGACCGCGAGGTGCTGCCCCGATGGTATAGGCATCGAATAATGGAAGCAGGTGGATCTGCTCTGCTGGTTCAACGCTTTGGATGAGCGGAAGGGTCTCGCGCAAGGCGAAGGCTCGCCACCCTTCTACCTCGACTTCTTCCAACTCCTCTTCTAGCGATTGGAAGATATTTTTTGCGGGTGTTTTCCCGCATCCCCACCAGAAAGCAAAATCGTCGGTGGTCGCCGGGCCGAACGCCCGCAAATAGCGGCGGGCTATTTGCTGAAGTGCCAGCCTGGGCTCGATTGGCTGCCATTGCCCAATCCATCCTCTGGGGTTCATGAAGGTGGCCGTTTTCCCCTGTCCCGGCCCGAAACAGAGATCCCCGCGATAGGCCGATGGCTTCAAGGGAGATCCCCAGCTCTCAGAGAGGATCAAGTTACGCGCACCAGCAGCACCTGTGTGCTTCGCAACGGCGTCCGCAAGTTGCAAACGAGTCAGTGGTCCCTGCTCCAAAACATACGGGATGGCCAGGAGAAATGCCTCCTGTTGCTCTTTTGAGAGGCCGAACTCAGCGAAATAATTCGACCATCTCGCAGTATGCTGCCAGTCACGCGCCGCTACATACAGAGGGAGGTCTTTTGCCGCAAGGAAGTGTAAGGTGCCACGCATGGCCCAGGTCTTTACCAGGGTGTGGTCCTGCCAGAGGGCAGATTGGACATCGTGTGGAGAGAGTCCTTCCACACGGGTACACATCGCCAGCTCGGCAGCCGACATCACCTGTGCCTGAATCCCAGCAGTGCATGTCACCGCCTTAACGAAATTCTGCGAGGAGAAACGCGGGGAGAGGCCATGTTGCGACAAACGCCAGGTATGCACCTGCTGCCATTTCAGTGCTCTCATCTTTGTTCCTTTCAATTCGGTCAACGCTTTTCCACAATCTTCAATCCCAGTGTACAGGTTCATGCGGTCAGAATGCGTCCTCATTAGGACCATCTTCTCGCCGCTTCCACCGATCTCAGTCAATATGCTTATTGACAACGTCTGGTTTATGAACTATACTTCTTGCAAGAAATAAACCGAGTCTCGATTTATGAGCAAGATGCGTAATATCATTGCGGCAACCGTTTTTCGCCTCATCCAGATCATCTGGTCGCCTATCGCATTTGTCAGCTACATATTCTTCGTTAGCAAGCTGGTCGTCTATAGCCGCCGGTCAGATGTCTCGTCAACAACGCTGGCATCGCTCTATACCAGGTGGATGCAGCATAAATTGGGTACGAGGCTTGATGAACCCTGTGAACGGCTGATGATGGTCCTGCCTAACGTCTCCCTCCTGAGTTTACGCCTTGTGACTGGTGGGACGCTGCTGGCCCATCGCCTGACTGGCTATGTGCCCAGGCTCTACCGCTTTCCCTTTGAGGGTCAGGCGCAGATAGCGCAGGAACCGGCTGCCCGCACAACGTTTTTCGACGCCGCTCTGGCTCGCCATCTTGGGGATATTGAGCAGCTTGTGATTCTCGGTGCGGGCTGGGATACGCGATCATACCGGATGCCAGAAGCGATCCGCTGCTTCGAGATCGATACTCCGAAGACGCAGGCTGCAAAACGTCAGTTGCTGAAGAAGGCGGGTCTGGACGCGACGAGGATTACGTTCGTACCGGCCAACTTTATGACGGATGATTGGCTGGAAAACCTGGCGAATGCAGGCTTTGATCCGCACAAACCAGCGTTCTTCTTGTGGGAGGGCGTGACGATGTACCTGGACCGGGAGGCTGTCGAAAGTACCCTACGGAAGATCGCTAGCACCGCCAGCGGTAGCGCCGTCGCGTTTGACTACTTCAATGCTGATCTCATTGAGGCAAAAGGGCTTTATATGCGCTATGCCAATGCTGTGCTCAATGCTATTGGGGAGCCGTTGCATTTCGGGATCGAGAGTCCACCACCAGCTAGCAAACATGTGGCGGCGTTCCTCAAATCCTGCAGCCTGACGATGGAAGAGCAACGTAACTTCGGGCGGGAAGCTGAATGTAAACCCGCTATGGCAGGCTTTACTACCGCGATAGTGTAGTATGTGATGGCTTGCTCTGTTTCTCCACAAAGTCGGAGAAGGCGAGCCGATAGCGTGGTGTTATGAGCAAGCCTCCTGCGTCAGGACGTTTTTCTTCTTCGATGACTTGCGTACTCGCTTCGGCATAGGTCCGTACACGCGTAACGCTATCGCTTCTACGGCGGCCATTACCTGCTTGAGAATGGGTTTCTCGTGGAAAAAAATCACTTCGCTCGGTGCGTCCTCGAATGCCTGCTCCGTCAGGTTTAGATGATCGGAGACGAGGAGCAACAAATTGGCGCACTGAGCCGCTCTGACTTTCTCCACTTTGCGCCGTAAGTACTCCGGGTGCCAGAAGCCGACCAGTTCCACCAGGATTTTCCTCTGCTCCTCGCGCTCGTCGGTCAGCACAAAATCGGGAATCATCACCGTATCTCCGAGCAACAGCACATCGCTTTCACGGGAAAGCAGCCAGTGTCCACGTTTGTCGCCAACTTTGGTGGCAAAAGCGCGCGCAAAGTCTGCTTCCAGACGACTGTCGAAGATGCCTGAGCCTTTGAAGTGGGTTCGTAGCTCGCAGGTATGATCTAAGCGATACGTCAGCGGGCTTTGTGACTGTGGAGGACACACCTGTGCTCGCATCTGCCATTGATCGCATAAGAGAAGGGCTGGCAGAAAAGCTGCGAACTGCCGCCCATAACGGAGCGTCGAGGAGACAAAGGGAGAGATTGGTCCATCCAGATCGATGCGATAGCCACCCGTCGGCTTGCGTTCTC
>DASTZT010000048.1:0-3970 GCA_035764225.1 Ktedonobacteraceae bacterium | reverse complement strand
CAGCCTGCCCACTATAACGTGACAGGAGAACGCTGAAGGCCGCTAGCAAGGTCATAAAGAGCGTCGCGCCTTCCCGCTGACTCAGTTCCTTGAGGGCCGCACTCAACGCTGGCGCAACGGAAAAATGCGCAATCGCTCCCCGGAAGGTCTGAGCAGGTGGTCGTGGCCGATCAGTTGGTAGGTTCAACACGGTAGGAACGCCTGCCAGGCGCTTACGCCAGTAGGCAAGCTGCTCTGCGAGCACGTCGTTTTGTAACCATTCCCGCTGCCAGAGAGCGTAATCGGCATACTGCAGCGACAATGGGGACAGGGGAGAAGACTTCCCACGACTAAAGGCTTCATAGAGCGTGCTCAGCTCTTGCATCAAGACATCATGCGACCAGCCATCAAAGATGATGTGATGCATTGTCAGCAAGAGCACATGCTCTGTCGGGCTGAGGCGCAACAGTTGACCACGCATCAGCGGCCCCTTATTTAGCTCAAAGGGCTTCATCGCTTCAGTCTGTAGCGATTGCTGTACATGCTCTTGCTGCTGCGATGGTAACAGGTGCGAAAGCTCGGTCAGCGCAAGCTGGAACTGCCCAACGGGCTGAACCTGTTGCATGGGTTGACCATCCGCCAACACGACTATTGTGCGCAAAATTTCGTGGCGCTGCACAATCTCCGACAGGCTGCGTTCCAGCGCCTCTCTCTGCAATGGACCCTGCATATGTAAGGCGATAGGAATGTTGTAAAAAGGACTTTCCGGCTCCAGCTGGCTGAGGAACCATAAGCGCCTCTGGGCAAACGAGAGCGGAAACAAGGCCCGACGCGGGCGAATATCTGCAATAGACAAAGCTGTGCTGCTCGGTTTATGCTGTACCTGCTCTAGTTGTTCAGCCAGGCCCGCGATGGTGGGATGCTCAAAGAGCACATGTAACGGCAAATCGACCTGGAGCTTCTTGCGCAGACGCGCTATTACCTTCGTCGCTGGTAAAGAATGACCGCCAATGGCAAAGAAGTTATCCATCACGCCCACGCGCTCTAAGGCGAGCACTTCGCACCAGATGTCTGCTAGCAGTTCTTCTGTAGCTGTGCGTGGAGCTACATAAGCAGTCGCGAGCACGGTATGATCGCGCTCCGGTGCGGGTAAAGCTGCTCGCTCCAATTTACCATTGGCTGAGAGTGGGAACTCTTCAAGCAAGACAAAAGCCATAGGGATCATATATTCTGGCAGCTTATCGTGCAACCATGCCGAGAGCTGATTTGCCGTCGGCTCATCGCCTGGCATAGCGACCAGATAGGCAACCAGCCGCTGCTGTCCCGGCTCATCTTCGCGCACCAGTACCAGGCTCTGGCGGACAGCGGGATGTTGTTCAAGCACAGCCTCAATCTCACTCAGTTCGATCCGATAGCCACGCACCTTCACCTGATGATCGACACGCTGGATGAACTCGATCTGCCCGTCCGGGTGATATCGCCCAACGTCACCGGTTTTATAGAGACGCCCGCCAGGCTCTCCAAAGGGATCGGGGATGAAGGCCGAAGCCGTACGGACCGCGTCCCCTACATAGCCTCTGCCAACGCCGTGCCCTCCTACATAAATGTGTCCCGGCACGCCTATAGGAAGCGGTTGGAGCGCATGATCCAGAATATAGATCTGTGTATTACCAACCGGCAGTCCTATCAGAGCCGTCGCACCTCTTTCCAGCATCGCCTGGTCCAGGACAGCGTGCGTCACATCGTCGGAGCATTCTGTTGGCCCATAGGCATTCAGCAGCGCAACCTGGGGGAAATGCTGTAGCCAGCGTTTCCCTAGCGGAGCGGAGAACAGCTCTCCGGTCACAACCAGCCAGCGCAGACTGTTTTCCACGCTCACCTGCTCGGCCAACAGCTCAATGGCATCGAGATACGCTCGTAGCAGCGAGGGCACAATTTCCAGAATAGAGATGCGCTCACGGGCAACTTGCGCGAACAGCTGCAAGGGATCGTGCGCAACCTCATCAGGATAGATGTAAACCTGCCCTCCTTGTAAGAGCGCGGCGAAAAACTGCCAGACGGAGATATCGAAGCACTGAGAGGCCGTCTGGGCAACTTTATCGCCCGGTGTTAGATCGAGATCGCGGATTTTAATAAAGAGATGATTGAGCATCCCTCTCTGCGTCACCATCGCTCCCTTCGGCTGCCCCGTCGAACCAGAAGTATAAATCACATAGGCAAGATTGTCAGCGGTGACATCGCATGCAGGCGCAATCTGCTCTTCCTGGTTGAGCATCTGCCAATCGGTATCAAGACAGACAACCTGGCCCTGGTATGTTGGCAACTGCTCATGGATGCGCTGTAACGTGAGCAATACAGAGACATGCGCATTGTTCAGCATATAGGTCAGACGCTCTTGAGGATAGGCGGGGTCCATCGGCACATATGCCCCTCCTGCTTTGAAGATACCTAATAACCCAACAACCAGGTCCAGAGAACGTTCCATACAAATGCCGACCAATACATCAGGTCCAACTCCCAGCCGTTGCAGGTAATGGGCCAGTTGATTGGCACGCGCATTCAATTCTCGATAGCTCAATTGCTGATCTTTGAACACTACCGCAGTCTGCTCAGGAGTACGCTGCGCCTGCTGCTCAAAGAGCTGATGGATACACGCGGTCGAGGGATACTCCATGCGGGTAGTATTCCATGCAAAAAGAACCTGCTGCTCTTCCTCCTGTCCCATCAGAGGCAGTTCTGAGAAATGAAGAGGAGATGGCTGCACCATCCCTTGTAACAACGTCTTCAGATATCCCATCCAGCGCTGGATCGTTTGAGCTTGAAACAGATCGGTGTTGTAAGTGCATTCCAGTAACAGCTCCGTATCTGTCTGCACTACATTGAGATCGAAATCAAACTTGGCGAAGCCAGTAGAGTTCGTAATAATATCAACTTCAAGATCCTCAAATGAAAGTTCTCCAGCACGATCAAGGTTAAAGGATGTTGTCACCAGAGGCATAGTGCTGGGATCTCTTGGCAGGTTCAGTTTTTCAACCAGGCTACTTAAAGGATAGATCTGGTGCTCATAGGAATTCAGCAATACAGTCTTCACCGCCTGGAGATAATGAGCCAATACAGGATCGCCCTCAACCTTCAGACGTAACGGCAGCAAGTTGACACAGTGTCCCACCAGATGTTCGTTATTAATCAGCGTATGACCAGCGGCAGAAACAGCGATCACCAGATCTGTTTGATTGGTCAAGCGTGAAAGCAGCGCGGCATATGCCGCCAATAGCGTAGTAAACAGCGTGCAATGCTGTTGCCGACTGAGATTTTTCAGCTCATTACATAGATTTGCATCAACTTTTGTAACATAATACGCCCCTTTGAAAGTTTTTCTGGCCGGGCGAGGAAAATCGGTTGGAAGCATCAGGGTTGGTGGTAAACTCGTAAACTGGTTCAACCAGTAGGCCTGAGCCGATGTCATCAGCTCCTGCTGTTCCGGTTGCTCCCGCCATTCCACAAACTCTCGATATTGCGTCGCCTCTGGCAGATGCGCCTCCGTACCTGAGCAGGCATTGCTGTAAAGGACGCTCAGTTCGGCCATCATGGTCCCAACAGACCTGCCATCGGCAATGATGTGATGGATAGTGAATACGAATAGATGATGCTCTTCCTGCAATTTGATCAAATGGACGCGCATCAAAGGTCCGTTTTCAAGGTCAAAAGGCTTTTGAATTTCACTGGCCTGGATATCCGCTACTCGCCGCTCCTGGGCCTCTTCCGCTAAGGTGGAGAGGTCGCTCCAGGCGATATCCAGGTGAAAAGCGGGTAGGATACGTTGATAGTCGCCCTCACTGCTAAAAGTGGTTCTGAGAGACTCATGGCGCTCGATCAGCTCCTGAATGGACTGACGCATAGCTGCGGCCTGAAACGGCCCGCGCAGATGCATCGTCATCGATTCATGATAGGCACGGGATGCATCTTTGCCAAACTGCGCCATGATCCAAAG
>DASTZT010000047.1:0-5160 GCA_035764225.1 Ktedonobacteraceae bacterium | reverse complement strand
ATAAGCTCCTCTTCCAATTCCTCTATTTCCAGCGTTGCCTCGTCTGTGGGAGCCTGAGATGCGGGATCGTCTGTCGTGAGCGTCTGTTCGGTAGCTGCGGCCTGATTGGTCAGGGAAGTAGCGTCAAGCATAGATGTACCTCGCATAGCATGTAGATAACTCGACTTCGTACCTAGAGCATATCACCTGATAGCGGTTCGTGCAAGCGTTTTCAGAAGCGAACAGGGCTTTTCGGTTTTCTCTATACGTCGCCTTTTGAAGAACGATAGGGCTTCGTACCGACCCGCTTTAGCGCCGTCCTTTTCCTGACGCTTCGCAACTGCGCTTGCCGAGAGCGTCCCAGGCGAGCCGCGCAATAAATTGGACGCGCTGAAGCGGGTCGGTACGAATATTCGAGTACGGCTCATTTTTTTCAGTACTGAAAAGCCGTGGGAAATACTCTGGCTCCTTCCTTGACTCCCCACATTTTAGCGAGTATGCTTTTCTACACAGGACGTTTCTTTCAAGGAGGCAAAATCCCGCCAATGACACACATCCCATCGCAGTACCAGTTGATTGCCGAAGTGAAGATTCGGCGCGAAGCCTTTGGGGGCATTCTCTACAAGTATGGTTGTGCCGATAGAGGCGCACTTTCCTTTGTTAATTCTCCTCAATTGATTGAGTTGCTGATCGAAGGTCAGCAGCAGCATAATGGCGATTTGAGTGCGGCTATTGAGAATCGGCGCTTTTCTGAGGCGAGCAAGCAGAAGTTGTATGGCGCACTGGATGATCTTGCGAGACGCGGCTATATTGCAGTTCGCTCATCAATTTCGTAAACGACCACTATTTCCATAGATGGCATGAGAGGAGTGTTCTCAATGGTGGAACTTGTACGCTTTATAGCGCGTTCCGGTCGCTCGCAAGGTCAGAAAATTGGTACGGTACATCCCCTGGCACTGGAGGCAATGCAGCAAACAGGCGAGATGGTATCTCAGAAGAAGGGGCGCGGTTCGCAACGCTTTTTGCAGGGCGGCTTGTCAGCGCCGATGACGGTAACATGGGAGATTACGGCTGCCTGCAATATTGCTTGCGTGCATTGTCTCTCCTCTTCGGGGCGCAGGAGACCGGAGGAGTTGAAGACCGAGCAGGCGTTGGCGCTGGTGGACGAATTGGCGGAGATGCAGGTATTCCAGATCCATTTTGGCGGTGGCGAACCTTTTATTTATCCTGGCATCTGGAAAGTGCTCGAACGCTGCACAGAGCGCGGCCTCGTGATGTGTGTCAGCACCAATGGAACGCTGATCACACAGGAACGAGCACGCCGCCTGAAACAGTTTGAGCCTCTCTACTTCCAGGTCAGCCTCGATGGCGGAACGCCTGAGACCAACGATAGTATTCGCGGTAAAGGCGTTTTTGAGCGGGCCTTACGTGGCCTGGAGTTATTGGCTGCGGAGGGACATAGCCTGACGGTCAATAGCGTACTGACGCGCTACAGTTTCTCAGAGCTAGACCGCCTCTATGAGATTGCGATGAGCTTTGATGCCAAACTGCGTGTGACACGTTTGCGCCCATCGGGACGTGGGCAGGATGTATGGGCGGATCTGCACCCCACACGCGAACAGTACCGCGAGTTCACGACGTGGCTGGAAACGCATCCCGACGTGCTCACGGCTGATTCGTTTTTCCATCTGAACGCTTTCGGTAACAAGCTAGCAGGGCTGGATGTCTGTGGAGCCGCCACCGCGACATGCTGTATCTGTCCAGAGGGTGAGGTCTATCCCTGCGCCTTCTTCCAGGCTCCAGAGTTTGAAGCAGGAAATTTGCATACTGAGAGCTTCCGCGAGATCTGGCAAAATTCGATCCTCTTCAACTACTATCGTCAGATGGGCAGTGGTGCGTGTACAGGATGCGGACAGTACAGCACCTGTCACGGAGGTTGCCCGGCAACCAAGTGGTTTGTGCATCAAAAGCTGAATATTCGCGATCCTGAGTGCGTCTTGCAGCAATAGCAATATAGCCCATCCACCTTTATTCGTACGGATGGGCTAATGCTCTACATCCGTCTTTTGGCTATAGGAAACAGCGGCTTCCACGTCCTGAACTTGATACATCCCCACACGACCCCCACCTCATAGGCGCAATCGTCGAGCACAGAACAGAGTACGTACTCGCTCAGCCCCAGATCGGGACGCAAGCGCACATAGTCTACACCGATCACAATTCCGTAGAGCACGCATAGCAGCAAAAGCAACGGTGGTATAACGATGCTGGCGATCAATAATGGCAAGGTGTAATAGCGGGTGAAGTGACGACAGAGGTGATAGGTATACGACAAATGGCCGCGCAGGGTTGCGCGTGCGACCATCGGTGCGTCTACTGGGATATTTTCTTGTGATCGTACCTTATATAGGCGCGTGCATGCCCCAACCAGAGCAATCATGATAGCAATGGCGAGCAAAAATAGGGAGAATATGAGAGAACTGCGTTGGCGTTGCCAATACATGAGGAAGGTGGGCAAGCGCGAGGCCGCCGCATCCCCACATCCCGCCCCCTTGCCCCTACGGTCCCCGCGATCCACTATTGCCCCAGGCTGTTTTGGGCTGGCGTTGTAGGGGCAAGGGGCGGTGGAGAACGGGCGGCGAGGACCTCGCGCTTGCCATAGCAGCCCCCACAGACCAGCTAGCAGGAAGCCTGCAAAGGTGGCCTGCTCTGGTGGTAGCAGCAAGGTACGCCGCTCGGTGGGATGGCGCTGTAGGAGAGCAGCTTCAGCCGAGGCGTAAGCGACGCGGGTACGCAGGAAGGAAACCAGGGTTGTCCGATAATCGTGGTAAACAATACCCTGTGGCAAGTAGAGAATCCGCGCTCCTGTTGCCAGCAGGCGACGGCAGAAATCAACGTCCTCCCCAAATGTGAGCGGGGCAAAGCCGCCAAGTTGCTGCCATATGGTGCGGCGGATCAGTAGACTGGCGGTGGGAAGATAGGTCAGCGGCCCCTCAAGGCATATCTGTTGCGCTCGCCTGCCCATAAAAAGCGAGGAGCGCGTATCTTCGTAGCGCCCTAACATACTGCCTCGTTCGTAAGCGCGAATCATGCCGCCCACAGCAGCAATACGCGCATCCTTGAAGGCTGGTATAAGTTCTGTTAGCCAGGTGGGCGAGGCAACGCAATCACTATCGAGATACGCCATCAAGTCGTGCTTAGCCGCTTGCGCTCCCGTGTTGCGGCTGATCGCTACGCCTTGCTGCTTCTCGTGGCGAACGATGCGCAGTTCCATTCCTAGAGCTTCAGCCTCCAGGATCATCGGCTGGACGACAGCGTGAGTATTGTCGGTTGAACCATCGTCAACAACGATAATTTCTATGCTCCCGGTGGGATAGTCCAGTTCGAAGAGCGAGCGCAGGCAACGCTCTAGCTCGTGGGCGCGATTGTAGGTGGGAATAACGATAGAGACGAGCGGCCATGTCGAGGGCGGCAGCATCGGTCCTGCTTCCAGCAACATTTTCCAGCGCAACTGGTCGCAGAGCATTTCCACGCGTTTGACAGGCATCTCCAGATGATGGGCGAGTTGCTCACAAGTCTGCTCTTCCACACAGAGCGAGAGCAGAGCGGTTATGGTGGGGGTAAGACGCACAACGCGCATGGGATAATCACAAATCGCATAGGTGGTATTGCCTTGCGCGGCGATACGCACACCCTTTACCAGACGGTAAGAGCCAGGGGTGAGTTGTCGATTATCAGTTTTCATAGATTTATATTGTCTTTGCCAGCATTGCTAATAACATTTTCGGCAAAACGATCTCATAGCCATCCCCAAGCTGCTGAACAACCTGCTTGAGATCGGATGGAGTAATCGACCACGCGAGCATATAGACGTTCAAGAAGAGGGGGCGATCTTGATGAGCGGCTGCCATAGCTCTAATCAGCCTGACCGTTTGCTGCATATTGCCAGCAAGACCGAGATTCTGATAGAGCGGCATGCCATCGAGATTCTTGCAACTGAACGCCCTCTTGCCCGCACTACTCAGTATACCCCGCACGCCAAAGGTAGCCAGTTCCTGCGCATACCGCAGTTGACAGCGGCTATCTGTAAAGGCCATACCCGCCAAACTGAAAATGAAGGCGAAGGGCAAACCGGAACTTTGCCAGAAGCCAGTATCAAGCACCTGTAGCGTCGTCATTCCCATAGCCTGCATCATGCGACCGGTACGCTGGAGGAAAGGCGCTAGATGTTCAGCGGGCCAGTGCGAGGGAAAGATGTAGCCAGCGCCGCTCGGACCTGCGATCAGCTCATCGTTCGGGGTCATCGTGCGCAGATAATATTCCGCCATTGCCGGAGCTGCTTGGAGCAATACAGGCGAGATCGTCCAGCCAATCGGCAACGAGCCACGCTCGGCGTCCTGCCAGAGCCGCAAGAGATGA
The DNA here is from genome assembly GCA_035764225.1 of Ktedonobacteraceae bacterium. Lineage (GTDB taxonomy): Bacteria > Chloroflexota > Ktedonobacteria > Ktedonobacterales > Ktedonobacteraceae > DASRHT01. The sequence continues at coordinate 762 of DASTZT010000047.1, read as the reverse complement.
TGTTGACAGTACTGGAGATTATCCCCTTCGCTCATCGTAAACGATACGTAGACCTTGTTCTCAGGCTGCGGGACTTCGGCCATTGGAGCTGGTACCGTTCTCTTTTGAGGCTGCACAGCCGCCCATACTTCCAGGTTAGTACAGTGATCGGTTGCCAGTACCGCCATTGCCACCTCCGAGGTCAGCTTGACGCCGCTACTCTCATCGATAAACCAGCCCAGGTGAGTTGCGGAGGGAGGATAGGCATGGAGAATCTGCCGCATGAGAGCACGCTCAGAGAGCCGACCATGTCCGGGGCGAGGCTGGCGTGAACGAGAGTCAAGCCAATAGATAAAGGTGCGGGTAGCAACCAGGAAGGAACGTAAGCCGCTTACATTCCTGCCATCAAGGCCCGCCACCATGCGATCAGATGAGGTTTCGAGCAGGTTCTCCAGCGCCCAGCGATAGACCTGTAAACGGCTCTTCCATCCATACTTGCGCAGGTCAACCAGCACAGGGAAATGATATGCATGCTGCAAAGCCTCTGCCTGCGCAGGCGAGACTACAACACCATCGCGCTGACCGGCCAGCATCGTCGCAACGTTGATCGTATCGATAAGGTTGGGATCGTAGATAATACATCCTTGAACAATATCGCCGTAGGTTGCCAGCAGGCCGCTCAATGCTTCGTGCCCACTCAAAGGAGCCGTATTTTGCGCAATGGAGCCGAAAACTTGCGAGAGCCAGAAAGCGTCGTCATTGTTGGCGATCAGATATACTCTG
>DASTZT010000046.1:0-7136 GCA_035764225.1 Ktedonobacteraceae bacterium | reverse complement strand
GTTGCATACTTCTGAGGTGGGGTTGACCAGCACGGAAGCCGCCCAACGCTGGCAAAAAGCTATTCCGCAGATACAGCGTAATCGCTTGCTGGCGGCGCTCCTCGACCAGTTGCGCTCTCCTTTGCTCGCCATCCTGGCGGTTGGAGCTGGTCTCTCGCTGCTATTCGGCTCAATGGGAGATGTTGTGATTATCAGCGCCACGATTCTCGCCAATGTTGCCGTAGGGGTATGGCAGGAGCATAAGGCCGATCAGGTTGATGAGACCCTCAAGCGTCTGGCAACGTCCACCGCGCAAGTGTTACGCGATAGGCACCCGATAACGATTTCAGCCGAGAAAGTTGTGCCAGGCGATATCCTCGTATTGACACCAGGAACGCGCATCGCTGCTGATGCACGCATGCTTGAAGCGCAGGGTCTGGAGGTAGATGAAGCTGCCCTGACGGGAGAGTCGTTGCCAGTGGCGAAGGCTCCCAATGGGGCAACGGATATTAACCGGATCGTGTTGGAGGGAAGCGATGTCACTACCGGTACTGGTCGCGCTGTGGTCTTCGCTGTTGGACGACATACGCGGATGGGCGCGACCACTGCCGCGTTATCGGCGGAAGAGGAGCAACAGAGTCCTCTCGGCGTCCGCTTAAGCCGGATGCTGCGGGTATTTATCCCGGTGTCAATCGCGGGCGGGGCTATCGTGGTCAGTTCCGGGCTGCTCTGGGGAAAACCATTGGCGGCTGTGCTGGCGACTGGGGCAACGGTGGCCCTGGCTGGCGTCCCTGAGGGCCTGCCTTTGCTGACAAGAGTGGGCGAATCTGGCGTGGCTCGTCGCCTGGCTCAGCGTGATGCCGTCGTGCGTCGCCTCTCCGCCATTGAAGCTCTGGGCCGGGTGGATATCGCGTGTGCGGACAAAACGGGTACGATGACGAAGGGCCGATTAGTGTTGAGCCTGGTGAGCGATAGCACTGACGAAGTTCGGCTACCGGGGAAACTGACCGATGGGATACGTCGTGTATTGCTCACCGCCGCGCTCGCCAGTCCGCATCCTGATACCCCTGGCGCTCGTGCCCATCCTACCGATGCTGCTGTGCTACAGGGGGCGCGGGAAGCAGGTCTCAATGAAGAGATACGGGTGCCGCATGAAAATGAGTTGGCCTTTGATCCGGTGCGCTCGTTCCATGACACGCTTGTCGGGGGTCGATGTTGCGTCAAGGGTGCGCCGGAAGCTTTGTTGCCCAGATGCAGTTCGATGCTCCAGAGGGGCGAGCAACAACCGCTTGACGAGAGCAGCCGAGAGCACTGGCTGACACAATCCAGGCAGCTTGCCACGCGTGGATTGCGGGTGCTCATGGTGGCTGAAGGTGCTGCTGATACGCCGCTGGACGATCCGCAAAATCTTACCGCTCTTGGCTTTGTCGGCATCAGTGATCCGCTGCGCGAAACCGTGCGGGCGGCGGTTCATCGTTGTCACGGCGCGGGCGTACGTGTCATCATGATTACCGGTGACCACCCTGCCACTGCTCGTACCATTGCTCGTGAGGCGGGATTGCTCAATAACGGCGGGAAAGTGCTGACGGCCAGCGAGATTGCGGAGATGCAGAATGGCGAGTTGGATGCGCAGCTAGAGCAGGCTGTCGTCATTGCCAGGGCGACGCCGTTGGATAAGCTGCGTATTATCGAGAGCTTGCAGCGTCATGGGCATGTTGTTGCCATGACGGGCGATGGCGTCAACGATGCTCCAGCCTTGCGCCTTGCTGATGTCGGTGTGGCGATGGGCCAGGGTGGAACAGAAGTGGCGCGTCAGACAGCCGATGTGGTGATTGCCGACGACGATTTTTCTACCCTGGTGGAAGCCTTTGTTGAGGGTCGCAGCTTCTGGCGCAACATTCGTCGTGCTCTGGGCTTGCTGTTGGGTGGGAACCTGGGTGAGCTGGGTCTGGTTGTGGGAGCGAGTCTGCTGGGCGGTAGCACGCCCTTAACCGCCAGTCAGATTCTGGCCGTCAATGCCATTACGGATATCTTACCCGCTCTCGCGGTCGCTTTACAGCAGCCAGAACATCGCGTCCTCGCTACCCTGAGCAGAGAGGGAGAATCCGCGCTCAACAAGCCTCTGCGTACCGAGGTATTCCAGCGTGGCATTGCCACCGCGTTCCCCTCGCTTGTCAACTATCTCATCATGCTAGGAACCAGGGCGCTACCAGAGGCACGCTCGGTCGCTTTCGCCAGCATTATCGCCACCCAACTGGCGCAGACGCTTGATGCGGGCCGATCTGAGGGGACGCTTACCAGACCCGTGCTTGCGGCGGTAGCAGGTTCTACGGGCGTTTTGCTCGCCGCCTTTGTCGTGCCATCGCTGCGCAATTTCCTGCGGCTCGTCGTGCCATCGCCACTAGGTTGGGCGCTGATTGGCTCAGGCGCACTGCTTGCTGTGCTGTTGCACCATCTGCTTGCTGCATTGGGGAAAAACTATCCGGTGCTGGCTGCGTCAGCTCATCATTTTCGAAGCAACTAGCTGATGAGATTGCATCATGGCCAGAAACCTGGTTGTGTATCCAGATGGGACAAAGGGAAGGATCTCCCTTTGTCCCATCTGGAGAGAGGCGAGACAGATAGAAAGTCGGGCTTTTCCCTTTATCCTTTAGAAGAAGGCGTGTTGATCAACACGCTCCAAGGCTATGCCAGGTTTTTGGACCAACAATACCATCAACTTGCAGACCTACGAGGTCCTGCCAGCTTCGGACCCTGTTCTCTGTCTTTGGTCCGAAGATTCCATCGACCGTGAGCGGGGTGACACCACTAATATGTGAGTTGAGGTCTCTTTGCAGTTCTTTGACCGCAGCGCCTGTACTGCCTTCGCTAATCGTTGGGGGACAGGCGACGAAAGGAACAATCGAATTCACAGTGTGGGTAGTCGCTGCAAAGGCTCGAGGTGCAGTTACGCCGGAGAAGGTAAATACTCCGATGAACAGAGCGGCACACAGCAGAATGGTAAGCATAAACTTGTTTCGCATGAAATGTTTCTCCTTGTGAAAAAGACTCATAGTCACGAGTTCAACATTCAATTCTGGAATGGAAAAATACCTACTCTCTTCTCGTCTCGCCAGGATACTAGCCCCTTTATCGACAAAGCGCTTCCCTTTTCTCCATCTCCAGTAGAGAAAGGGGAAAAAAGGCGATTCATTTACTAAGGGGTTATTGAGATTATAGAATAGAAAATGCACCATAGAGCGGTGCATTTTGAGGCTTAAGAGATATCCTGCAGAAAAAAGGAACGAAATTATGACGATAAATAACGATATGTTTCATTCTTTTGGATCATTACTCAAAGGCTTTCGCAAACGCAGACATCTCTCGCAACAACAACTGGCTAGAGCAATGGGAGTACATCGCAATGCTATTGGAAGGTGGGAACAGGGAGATTTCCTCCCCGCGACTAAAGGGATGGTTCTCGAACTCGCCCGGCATCTGGCACTGGATCAGTCAGAAACGCGCCAGTTGCTGGAAGCCAGTTTGACCGCGCTCTCACCGTACTGGCTGGTTCCCTTCTCGCGTAACCCGTTCTTCACCGGACGCGAAGAGATTCTGCAAGTGCTGCACACCCAACTGGATGTTGAGCGATCCGCTGCTCTCACCCAATCGTCGGCTCTCTGTGGTCTGGGCGGTGTTGGCAAGACCCAGATTGCGCTAGAGTATGCCTACCAGTACGCCCTGGACTACAGTGCCATCTTCTGGATTGAGGCAGAAACCAGCGAAACGGCGATCTCCAGCCTCTGGCGCATTGCTGAGCTATTACAGTTGCCTGAGGGCCAGGAGACCGATCAGCAGCGCGTTGTGATAGCAGTTCAGCACTGGCTGAGTAGCCATAGTGGATGGCTGCTCATCTGGGATAACCTGGAAGACCTGGAACTGTTGCCACGTTTGCTGCCAACTGCCCGGCAAGGCGCAGTCCTGCTCACGACCCGCAGTCAGGCGCTTGGGACGCTAGCGTGGGGAATGAATTTAGCACCCATGGAGCAAAGGGAGGGGATGATGTTTGTGTTGCGCCGGGCTAAAATGCTGGAGCCAGAGGCAACAGATGAGCACATGCAGCAACTTGCTGTGCAGCAGCCTGACGAGTACGCTGCTGCCAGTGAGCTTGTCACGATCATGGGAGGGTTACCCCTGGCACTTGACCAGGCCGGAGCGTATATTGAGGAGACGAACTGTGGCATCGAGGGATACCTGCGCCGCTATAAGCAGCAACGCCTGCACTTGCTTGATCGACGCGGGGTGGTGCATAGTGATCATCCCGACTCGGTGGTTGCGACGCTTCGACTGGCTTGCCAGCACGTTGCACAGCAACATCCCGCCGCACTGGAGCTATTACGATTCTGTGCGTTCTTGTATCCAGAGGCCATTTATGAGAAGTTTCTTGTAGTGGGTGCCGCTCATTTAGGGCCTGGGCTTGAATCGGTGGTTGTTGATGTCTCCCAATTCGATGCCGCTCTTGCGACACTGCGTTCTTTCTCGCTGGTGCAGCGGCAGCCCGAAATTCAAATGCTCTCTCTCCATCGCCTGATCCAGGTGATCCTGCGGGAAGAGATGAGTGAGGAGGAACAAGCCGAATTTCAGCAGCGAGCAGTCCATCTGCTCCATGCGGTCTTTCCTGAAATCACTCCCGTCACATTTATAGAAACACGGGAATTGTGCGAGCAACTCCTCCCGCATGTGATGACCTGTGTCGCTACCATCCCAAAACGTTGCCAGGACCAGGAATTGGCTACGGTGCTTTTGAGAGCGGCCTTCTATCTACACTGGCGGGGCCAGAATCCCCAGGCAGAGTCCTTGTATTGGCGTGCCCTGAGCCTCTTTGAAGAACTGCTGGGTTCTGAGCACCCGCAGGTAGGATTTACACTTAACAGACTGGCAGAGCTACATCGAGACCTGGGCAAGCATGAGCAAGCCAAACTCCTTTTTCAGCAGGCTATACGCATTCTTGAGCAAGCATTAGGCTCTGAGCATCTTGAGGTCAGCCGCCCTCTTGGTGGTCTGGCTATTGTCTACAAGGAGCTGGGCCAATACGAGCAGGCGGAGCCATTGTATCAGCGCGCTTTGCGAATCCGAGAGCAGGCATGGAGTTTTGTGCATCATGATGTGGCTGTCGCGCTGAATAACCTGGGAATCTTCTACAGAGAACTGGGCCAATACGCGCAGGCGGAGCCGTTGTATCAGCGCGCTTTGCACATCATTGAGCAGACATTTGGTCCTGAGCATCCTGAGGTAGCTCGTCCACTCAATAATCTAGGAAATCTCTACAGAGAGCTGGGCCGATACGAGCAGGCGGAGCCATTATGTCAGCACGCCCTGCAAATTATGGAGCAGGCACGAGGTTCTGAGCATCCCGATGTGGCCACGATGCTCAATACTCTGGCCGAGCTCTACGATGAAATGAGGCTATATGCGCAGGCGGAGCCGTTGTATCAGCGCGCTTTGCATATCTTTGAGCAGGCATTGGGTTCTGAGCATCCTAAGGTGGCCTATCCACTCATTGGGTTGGCTGTCCTCTACCGGGAGCAGGGCAAATATAAGGAGGCCGAGCCGCTTTTCCAGCGCGTTTTGCAGATCCGCGAACAGCATCTGGGTCAGAATCATCCTGAAACTGCGCAAACGCTGCACGATCTGGCTCTTTTTCGGAAGCTCCAGGGTAACGTGAGCGAGGCAAGTTCCCTTGCTGAGCAGGCCCTACAGATCCGCTCACAATTCTTAGGAGATACGCATCCAAAAACGGCTGCCTCGCGAACGCTTTATGTTCAGCTAGTAGAAGCAAGAGGAAACATTCAAGGTGGAGCGTCTTTTACCCATTGCGCAGAAGAACACTCTGACCAGGTCAGAACGGCACACCTACAGGAGGAGGCATTGATTACTCCTCAAAAGGCAAGCGATTTTTCCCCATCCGAGAGCGATCCTCTTCTGGAGTTTCTCTCCGCCTGCTGTGAACTGCATCCCCACGCCTGGTGCCGATCTGCTGACCTCTGGGAAGCCTATAAACGCTGGGTGCAGCAGTATCAAGAACACTTTCCCCTCTCTCGGCACGCCTTTACCATGCAGTTGAAAGCCCACGGCTGCCGTCCTGACCGCACCAATACGGCGCGTATTTGGCGCGGGATTGCCCTGATGAAGCAGGAACCGTGACGGAGAGTGACAGCCAGTGACGGCCTTTTGCTCGACACTATACATGAGCATATCCCTTCCCTCTATCGCTATGCGTCGCTGACCTAAATCCTTAATAAGACGTGTCAGGGGTATTATCTCCTGGCTTGGCTTCATATAGCCATATAAACAGGAGAAGATCGTGCGTGCAAGAGTGTGTAGCACACTTTTTGGCATGATTCTTGCTGTTATGATAGTAGTGAGATTATGCGCTAATATAATCAGACAGTGCCGATTAGTTTCTGTAAGGCTCGTCGAGTAGTTCCTTTCAATTGACAAGTGCAGGACCATCGAAAAGGAGATAGAGCTATGGACTCTGCCGTAAAACCACGAAGAGGTGGTGCGGTTGCAAGACAAATTTTTCCTCTGTGCTTCGTCTGCTTATTATTATTCATAACAGGAAGCGGCAACGCTTATGCCAGTGGGACTGCGCCCAACGGTCCGGGGGCGTCCTCCAACTGGACGCCATCGAACAATACCATCCTGGGGACTGCTGCAAATAATACCAGTCAGGTCTGGTTCACGGGCTATAACGGTATTATTGGCGAGGTCTTCTATCCCACAGCCGATACGCCTGATACCACCGATTTACAGTTCCTCATCGGTGACTCGGCTCATAGCTGGGCTGATGAAGAGAAGGTCGATACGACCTCCCAGGTGCAGCTTTTTAATCCTCATTCGCTGGCCTGGACGGCTACGAACACGGCGAAGAACGGGAAATACCGGATTACGAAGACCATCTATACCGATCCGACCCGCAATTCGCTGATCGAGAATGTCACATTTACGGCGTTAAGCGGCAACATCTCGAACTTCCTGCTGTATGCCCTTTACAATCCGACCATGCACGATGCAGGTAATAACAAGACCAGCTCCACTCAGGTATCCGGTGGCAAGACGATGCTGCTATCGACCGACTCCTCTGGAAATTTTGCCAGCGCCCTGGCCGCATCATT
>DASTZT010000045.1:0-4147 GCA_035764225.1 Ktedonobacteraceae bacterium | reverse complement strand
TCGCCCTGCCCAAAGATCGCGCCTGTGCAAAGTTTGAGGCCCGCCCGGCGCGCAGCCAGCAAAGTATCGACGCGGTCCTGATAGGTATGAGTGGTGCAAATCTGCGGATAATACCGCTCGCTGGTATTAAGATTGTGGTTGAGCTGCTCCACACCAGCATCATATAAGCGCCGGGCTTTTTCTTCTGAAATAATGCCAACGGTGCAACAGATAGCGATATCCACTTCCTCTTTAATGCCGCGTACGGCGTCGGCGATATAGTCAATTTCGCGATCAGTTGCGCCACGCGTGCTGATGGCAATGCAATAGCGCAGACTGCGCGAAGCTTTGGCACGCTTGGCACCCTCTAAGAGCTGCTGCCGACTAACAAGGGGATATTTGGCGATCTGAGCGGCAGAGATTTTCGATTGCGAGCAATAGTGGCAATCCTCTGGACAAAGCCCGCTCTTCGCGTTGATGAGCATATGCAGATGGACGCTTTTCCCGCAAAAGTGATAGCGCACCTGGTAAGCGGCGTCCAGCAGTTCTAAAATACGCTGGTCCGGGCTACGCAACACGGCAGCGCAATCCTCACGCGAAAGCTCCTGACCCGCAATAGCCATATCCGCGAACGTTTGAAATCTCATAACGCCTCTCTTTCGCAATCGTATTTGGGCTTCACGATTCAATATTTGAACAAGCTTTCCTGCTTGCTCGTTTTTCTTTAAAAATAGCACTTTGGATTTGCAAAATAGTACCATATTACGGATGTGAAATCAACGGACGGGTGCTTTGAGAAAAATCAAGAATTGTCAGGGAAAGAGCCAGGGAGACCTGGAGAACTGCTGGTTTCCTCGTCTTGCATGGAGGGACACGGTTTATCCGCATAGGAGCAAAACACACAGCAGTCTCCGCTTTTGTGAACATGCTTCATGGAACACGCTTCACAAGTGTATGTTAACTGGCAAAAGGTCGTCGGCATCATAACCTGTTGCTGATGCTGGCAGGTCGGATTGGGACAAGTAAGGGTTGCCAGGAGAGCAAGATTGTTCATGATGTTTTTTTGAACGGTGAGGCCGGATCATGTTGCATCAGATTCATCAGTCGAGGACTGGGTTGCTCAGATGCTTCATCAACACTGTTGAACATCTCCTCGATCTGCTCCTGGCTGAGATCGCGAGCCGGGTTCCAGCCATAGCTTTTCAGATCCACCCGGCCATCATCGCTGAAGATAACACCCTCAGCTTCCAATAACTGGCGCATTCTATCCGGTGAGCCAAAAGCCCAACTTCCACTTAGCTCGCCTTTGCTATTAATCACCCGCTGTGCTGGAATACCTGGACTGGCTTCATGCATGATCCAACCAACTATTCGAGCACCACGCGGATACCCGGCGCATTTTGCCAGCCATCCATACGTTGTTACCCTCCCTATCGGGCATGCACGAACTAACGCAAAAACACGAGCCTTGAGCACAGCTATTTGATTATGGACGGGAGATGATTCATCACTCATCAAATTCGCCTCATTCTAGAGATATCCTACATTCTTGCGGAGCGGTATCAGTTTTGACTGGTGGGGAAAGCGAAACAGTTCATCACTATCCCAATGCATAAGCGAGTATATCATATACGCCATGCAACCCACCGCGTCGTATTGCTGAGTATATGATAAAAGGAAACAAAGCGGCGGTCCCTCTTGTGTGTGTTGCTCGATCTCTGCTATACTTCAAGGGGAGAGAGCAAGAGTTGGGGTGAGACCAGCGATACCATCATCCCTGTCTCTGTATCCACATCCTATTTTTAACGTCCGGCGCGGGAAGTCCCGTTCCCTTGAGGGAATGGGATGAAAGCCCCGTTCCTTATTTGGGGCAAGGGTGGCGGGGTTCCGCTTTCCTGCTCCTGTGATAGAATAGCGGTGGAGAGCTTCACACGAAGAACCGTGGTGGGTGTGCTTGTAGGTACGGTACAAGCCCGTTGGCCTGCTCCCTCACAAAAACACGGCACAGAAGTCTTTCGTGTGCTCACACGTTGCCTCCTGTGTTAGTGCAGGAACAAGGCAAAAGACTTGTCGCACCAACGTATCTACGCAACCTCGTTCGCGAGGGAAGTAGTAGTCGGGCCGACACGCCCCTGGGAGCTTGCGCTCCCTGTTGTCTGAGTCAGGTTGTCCATACAGCCACTCACCTTTGCGTGAGGTTCCTTCGGGAGCATGGTCAGTGTACCGCCGATGCTCAGAAGCCCGTCCCGTTCTACGGGACGAGGAGTGTCACTGAAGGAGTGTTATTGTACGATGGCTGAGGATACTAAACCTAGCATTATGGCGGAAAAAGATGGCCCGCTCTATATCCAGAACGCCAAAGGACTGGTTTTGCTGGATAGCGATGGCAATCCATTCGAGATAACCGACGATGACATCGCCCTATGCCGTTGTGGACAGTCCCGCAACAAGCCATTCTGCGACGATTCGCACGTTCGCACCAACTTCCAATCCGAGGTAAAAGCACCCAATAAACCATAGGCGAAGACGTAAAAAAGGGGAGCCAGATACCTGGTTCCCCTTAATTAAAGCAATATAACAGTATCCATCAGGTATACTACAAATTTCGCATTACAAATACCACGCTACCAAGAACGCACTATCGGCAAGCAATTTGTGTTACAGCGTAAATATGCTGTGATCGGGAACCTATTCACCGTTCCCTACCTGTTAGAACGAAGCGGTGTCAAAAATGTAACGATTTGCGGATTGCAATGGCGCAAACTGGACATCTGGTTCTCCCTTCTGTACACTGAGAATAGGATATTAGCCTTGTTAGTTTGTAGTGGTTTGGGAAAAGTGTGGTCTGAAGCGGAAAGAAGAGCATTGTCCATGCAATATGCTTTCGTGATTGATCAGCGTAAGTGCATTGGTTGTCACGCCTGTACGGTTGCGTGTAAAGCTGAACATGACGTACCCATTGGGGTTTATCGCACCTGGGTCAAGTACATAGAAAAGGGCGAGTTTCCCAACTCGCGCCGCTATTTTTTGGTGAATCGCTGCAACCATTGTAACGACGCCCCCTGCGTGACAATCTGTCCCACCAGCGCACTCTATAAGCGAGCTGATGGCATCGTCGATTTCGATTCCAGTCGTTGTATCGGCTGTAAGTCTTGCATGCAGGCCTGTCCTTACGATGCGCTCTATATCGATCCCTATAGCCATACTGCCGCGAAGTGTAACTATTGCGCCCATCGCACTGAGATCGGGCTGGAACCTGCCTGCGTGGTGGTTTGCCCGGAACGGGCAATTATCGCGGGCGACCTGCATAATCCGCAAACCGAAATCGCCCGTATTGTCGCGAGGGAACCCGTGCGTGTGCGTAAGCCGGAACAGGGAACCGGACCCAATGTCTACTATCTTGGCGCAGACGAAACCGCCATCAATCCCGAAGCTGCGCTGGAGGAGCTGCCCCCAATGAATATGTGGGGGACGATGCTCAAGCCCCGCTATGAGGACGAACATCTGCTGGATGGCGGCCATTCCTTGCGCGATCCCAAAACGCTGCATCCCCTGAAGACTACTCGTCTCCACACGACCACGCAAGCTCCATCTAGCGAAGCCCATGTTGTGTACGATACGCCCAAAACTGGCGCTCCCTGGGGATGGAAAGTGACGGCGTATCTCGGCACGAAATCTATTGGCGCGGGCGTGATGGTCGTTGCCGCCCTTGCTCTGGCTCTTTACGGAATGAATATTCCGCTGAGCGGAGCCGCCAACAATCTGCTGGGTCTCGGAGCTGCGGTCATTGGTGGCGTATTTATTGCGATCACCCTGATATTGCTGGTAGCGGATCTCAAGCGACCAGAGCGGGCCTTATTTTTGTTGACAAAGCCGCATCTAACCTCCTGGCTGGTCTGGGGCGGCTACATCCTGGGCGTTTTTGGCGTGATTGAAGCTGTCTGGTTTGTCGCTGCTCTCGCTGGCCTCGCTATAGTATTGCGCTGGCTACTGATTCCGGCGGGGCTGTTTGGCCTGGCTGCGGCAGGCTATACGGCTTTTCTCTTTGGACAGGCTGAGGGGCGCGACTTCTGGCAAAGCCCGTTGCTCTTCCCTATCCTGCTTGTACAGGCGCTGCTGGCCGGTTCCGCGTCGCTGGGCCTGCTCTCCTGGGTGCTTTCTGGCTCAG
>DASTZT010000044.1:0-6670 GCA_035764225.1 Ktedonobacteraceae bacterium | reverse complement strand
CAATGGTCTTCACATGTGAGGTCTTTGAGCCAAGCGCAGGATCGCTACCCACCATAGTGAAAGGGAAGGTCTGACCATCGAAGGTGAACGAGCTGGTAAACATTGGTGGCTCTTTCACCTGAGAGCTGGCGAGATTCTGTGCCTGGGTCGCCCTGACGATATTCTGCATCTGAGCCGTCGTATGCAGTTGGGACATCGAAGCCGAGAGCTGCTTCAGTTGGGAAGCATCCACATTAGGAATACCACTACTTGGTGCTGCCTTTGCACCTGTCTGGGTAAAGATGCCTACCATCGCTGTCAGAACCAGAGCCATCGTCATCACGGCGCTGATTCGAAGCAGCCAGCTTTTCTTGAATGACATGTCAGCGAGTCCTTTCGTACTTTCAATGCAAACGTCCACAGAGAGAGAGGCAAACTTAGAGTTTTTGTGAAGCATCGACGCAAATGCTCCTAATCTACTACTCTGTAGAAATACCCATAGAATTATACGACATAGCGTTACAATAGATGTATTGTAAGATCAAAAGTACTAGCTGCCTAAAAAAGTTTTTTTACGGACAAATATTGAAAGTCAACGAGATCCTTGAGAAAAGCTGGTTGCTATCACAATGTGAGCATCAGGAGCACATTTGTGCCTCCAGAAGAAACAACTTAAAAAGGGATGCATTTTGTTGTAGTTCAGGTTATACTATAGGGAAAATGGTGAATGATCGGCAGCAGGCAGGCTCTCCTGCTAGAAGAGAAGTATTGTCCCTCTAACATTGTTCCTCCTTGCAAGCAGAAGTGGAAGGCCAGAAAATTTTATGGGTATGCATCGTGTGCATGTTGCACGAGGACGGACAAACACTGACCAGGAATTTAAACTTAGCAAAGTTTTTACCGCTTTTACCAGCTTACCGCGCGTTCTAAAGTTGGTATGGACAACGCATGCGCCGCTGACGGCTGCGATGGCCCTCATCAGCGTCTTGCGAGGCATTACTCCAGCGGCCACGGTGACGATTTCGCAGCTCGTGATCGATGGCGTACTTCATGGCATCAGAATCCACTCGGTCAACCCTATCTGGGTGCCTGTCGGTTTACAACTGGCAGTCGGGCTGCTGGACCGTTTTCTCACTACGCTCAGCAACATTGTGCAGCAACTTTTGCAGGAACAGGTTGCCAATCGCGTGCAACTTATGGTGCTGGAAAAATCGAATACGCTGGACCTGTCCTTCTTCGAAAATCCCGAATTCTACGATAAGCTACGTCAAGCGGCAGACGAATCGACATACAAGCCGGTAACGATGATCTCGCAAACCTTCGATCTGGCACGCACGGTCATTACCATGTTTTCCATGATATTCATTTTGCTGCAACTGGCATGGTGGCTGGCAATAGTGGCGCTGGTGGTCCCTATTCCTTCGTTCATTGCCAGCACGCGTTATGGCTGGATTGGCTATATGCGCATGCGCCGTCAATCGCCAGAGCGCCGCAAGCTCACGTACTTCAATCGCGTGATGACGGTTGACGACTTCAATAAAGAGATCAAGCTCTTCAACCTGGGCGATTTCTTTATCAACCAGTATCGCCACCTGGCCGAGAAGTTTTACGAGGAAACTAAGGAGGAAGTGGTACAGCGTTATATGACGGGCCTTTTCTGGGCCTCGCTCACGGTTGCGGCCAATTCCGGCATCTATCTCTATGTGGCGTTGCAAGCCGTGCAAGGGTTTATTACACTGGGCGCGTTAACAAAGTATACACAATCGGCTGTTCAGGTGGGCCAGAGCTTTCAGAGTGTGCTGGATGGCATTTCGAATACGTATGAGAATAATCTCTTCGTCAACACCTTATTCGAATTCCTTGAATACGAGCCTCACATCGTTTCGCCAGCGATACCACAACCAGTTGAGCCTCCCGAAGGAGTGCCGGGGCTGGATATCGAGTTTCGCCAAGTCAGCTTTACCTACCCAGGGAAAGATCCAGAAACGCAAGCGGCCCTGAAAAAAGTCAGTTTTGTCATTCGCGCTGGTGAAGCTATCGCGCTGGTTGGGCGCAACGGAGCTGGCAAAACCACGCTCGTCAAGCTGTTGACGCGCCTCTATGACCCGGATGAGGGAGAGATCCTGATAGGAGGACGCAACATCAAAGAATACGATTTGAAGGAATTGCGCGATCAGGTGGGGGTGATCTTCCAGGATTATATTCACTATCATATGAATGCACGCGAGAATATCGGTATGGGGCAGGTGGACGAGATAGAGAATATCGAACTGGTTAATAGCGCGGCCCTCAAAAGCGGAGCCAACGCGGTAATCGAGCGGTTGCCGGATGGCTACGAAACAATGCTTGGGCGCTGGTTTGATGAAGGCATGCAGTTGAGCGGCGGCGAGTGGCAGAAAGTGGCTCTGGCACGAGCTTTTATGCGCGATGCCCGCATTTTGATGCTTGATGAGCCGACCAGCGCGCTCGACGCTCAGGCCGAATACGACGTGTTTGCACGTTTCCGCGTTCTGACTGAGGGCAAAACCGCCATTTTCATCAGCCATCGCTTCAGTACGGTTCGCCTGGCTGATCGCATCTTTGTGCTGGAACATGGAAAAATCATCGAAAATGGTTCGCACCATGAATTGATGGCGCACAATGGTCGCTACGCCGAACTTTTTAACCTGCAAGCGGCAGCCTATCGTTAGTGGTGCCGCATCGTCATTATAGGGGCAGGGCTTTGCACCTGCCCAGTTTGACGCGCTAAAGCGAGTCCCTACCACACATTATCGCTAAAAGTACTACCCCGAAATTTATCAGAGACGCCTATATTTTATAATTATAAGGCTATTCTTAACATAAGATGTTGCCGCCCTTAACAAGGACTTATTTTTCTACGTCCGGCCTTGTCTCTCTATGTTTTAGGAGGGAATGCATGCACGGTTTGATTTTCATGACGTGGGAAAAGTACCTCGCAGATCGATTTGGCAAGAGGTTTCTTGATACGTATCGGAGAACCATTGGAGAAACGCCCGCCAATTTGCCACTTGCCAACCGCCTTTATGATGATGAGACGTTGCTTACGGGCGTCGCTGCCGCAAGCACGTTAGCATCATTTCCTCCTGAGGTGCTTTTACGTGAATATGGACGCTATTTTATTATCAACGGCCTTACTGGCCATTTGTGTCTCTATATTCTGGCCCAGGTCCATAACGGCTGTGACCTTTTACTCACCATGCGTAATGCGCATGCCCGCTTACGTACTACTATGGAAGGATTACAACCTCCCCTGTTTGAATATGAGCCTTCGCCTTTCCCCAACGAAGTGATCCTGCGCTACGATAGTCCTCGTAAATTATGCGATGTGCTTCTGGGAGCAATTGAAGGAGCGGCGGAACGTTTCGGCGAGACGGTTCAGATTCAGAAACACGCTTGCATGAAGTCTGGAGCGCCATTCTGCCGTATTTCTGCTCGTTTTTTTGCGCCCAAAGACGATCCTGACCGCTATCGCAGCAGCCCAGCCGATACGAATCGACAGAAGATTCAAATGCCTCTGCTGGATCTCATCTGGGAGGTATTGCCCGATGTTGGCAGAGCTGAGGGGATCAAACTGGCAGAGATCCAGGGAACATTGCACCACCGTCACCGCATCCATGCGCAAAATCTGCGGCCCGCAGTGCTGCTAGAAGCCCTTCACCAGTTGCAATTCGCGGGATATGTCATGAGCACGGCACATCAGCCATACGACAATTTCATGGATCGGCGTTACTGGCGCGTCAATAAGCACCTGTGATGGCTTGATATCGTCCGGCTATTTGCGCTCTATTCCCAGCCCGCTCTTGACAACCGAGACATCGTATACGCCGCCGCGTTGCTCATAACCGCCGGTAAAAGGATCTTCGGCCAGCAGCATGGGGGTATCGAGATCGACAAAGCGAAAGCCGCCCTGACCCGCGACAAAATGGGCGGCGGCACTGGTGGCGAGGCGCGACTCCATCATTGCTCCGACCATGAGCTGGATATTATTGGCGCGACAGAGGGCCGCGATATCCAGCGCATCCACAAATCCTGACTTCATTAGCTTGATGTTCACCACGTTGACGGCTCGCATCGCGATCAGACGGGCGACGGCGGCGGCACTGGTGGCGCTCTCGTCAGCAGCGATGGGAACGGTCGTATGCTCGCTGATATAGCGCAACCCCTCAAAATCATCTTTGCGAACGGGCTGCTCCATCATCAGGGGACGAATGCCCCGGTCGTCCAGAGCCTCTAAGCAGAGCAGGGCCTCATTAGGGGTGTAGCCCTGGTTAGCGTCGAGGGTCAGGGTGAGATGAGGAGCGCCGTTGCGAATAGCTTCGACGCGGAAAACATCCTCGCGCAAATCGCCTCCAACCTTGATTTTGATGCTGGAGATGCCACGATTCACGATTGTTTTGGCCAGTTCATAGCCATGCTCAGGAGTCACCATCGGAATGCTCATATCGGTCTCTACGGATGTACCAGCGCCGCCAAAGAAAACGTAGAGTGGAATGCCATACGAGCGCGTGAGGGCATCCAGCATCGCCATCTCCATCCCTGCACAAACGGTCGCCTGAGCGTAATAGACGCTGTGTAGCAGTTTGGAGAGCACGCGCCATTGAGCCACATCCCGTCCCTCTAGAAGCTTGCTACAGCCCTGTGCCGCAGCGAGCGCGGTTTCTTGCGATTCGCCCGTGCTGGGAGGAAAAGGAGCGCACTCACCGTAACCAACGCTGCCATCGCTCAATGTGATGGTGATAAGCACATTGCGGGCCTCGGAGACGCTGCCGGTTGAGATAGTGAACGGCTCCAACAGAGGAATCGTCAGAGGTTCAACGCTGATAGATTGAATGGTTGTACGTGGCATAGTGCAGTCTCTCCACTGATTGGACGGTGTTGCCTGCTCTCTAATAGAATATCTGTGTATGTTGGGCTTGTCAAGGGTGTGGGGTAGAAAAAGCAGGATAGCCAGCTTAATTTTCGGCTGTACTTCTGATATACTCTGGAGAGTGTCAGCGCCCGTCACCCTCCGTCATCATTTTTGTTCACGAGAGCAACCCCGCGCCATATTCGCGTCGTCTTGGTTCGGTCAGCGCGACAGCCATATCTTTTCAATTGTGCGATGAACGCTCCACGGGAGAGGGGATAACCTTCCTGGCTTGCTTCTATCCAGCATTGATATGCCTCCCAGAGGTCGCTGGAACGGCACCAGGCACGCGGATGCAACTCACAGCAAGCCGTGAGGAACTCTTGGAGCGGATCGTTCTCAGATGGAGAATCATCGCGCATCTCTTCCCGTAGGCGCGCTGTGCTGTGTTCTTCTGCGCCACCGGGAAAAGGTACTCCATCCTGAACAGGTTCTTGCTCTGCTTCGAATTGCGCCATAAGTGTTCGTGAGGCGGCTGAGTGCGGATGTGCGTCTCCCAGAGCCTTTTCCCTGATCTGAAGGGCACGCAAGGCCAGGGAACGGGCCTCATGCAGGTTGCCCTGGCTCTTTCGGAACAGAGCCAGATCGTGCAGCGTCTGTGCGACTTCTGGGTGATGTGGACCCAGTTGCTGTTCTCTCAGGTGGAGTGCTCGTTGATAGAAGAACTCGGCTTCATCATCTTTCCCTTGTCTCTGAGAGACAAGAGCTAGACCATGGAGTGAATACGCGACAAAGGGATGTTCCAGCCCCCGTGTCAGCTCAACGATCTGTAATGCACGCTGATACAGCGGCTTTGCTCGCTCGTATTGCCCCATTTCACGGTAGAGCGTCGCCAGGGTATCAAACATCGTGGAGGTATTGATATGCTCAGCCCCCCATCCTTGTTCAGCGAGCAAGACTGCGCGCTGGCAGAGCGGCTCTGCCTGAACATATTTCCCCTGGTCGATATAGAGGTTTCCCAAATTATTGAGTATGCGAGCCAGTTCGGGGTGTTCTGGGCCCAAGGTTTGTTCTTGGATCTGTAGGACGCGTCGAAGCATCGACTCCGCTTGCCCGTATTTCCCCTGCTCATGGTAGAGCATTGCGAGAGTGCCCAGGGCAGAGGTCAGATCGGGATGTGTCTCTCCCAACGCCTGTTCTTGGATTCGCAGTGCGCGCTGGCAGCACGCCTCTGCCTGTCCATATCGACCCTGCCTGTAGTAGAGAAAGGCCATGCTAGAAAGGAGGTAGGCAACCTCAGGATGTTCTGAGCCCAATGTCTGTTCTTGAATGCGTATGGCTCTTTGTAACAGTCGCTCCGCCTGCTCGTATTTCCCTTGAACTCGATAAAACATTGCCAGTTGGTAGAGGCATGAGCCGACGTGTGGATGCTCTGATCCCAGGAGGTGTTCAAAGAGGTGCAAGGCTCGTTGATACAGTCGTTCCACTTGCTCCCCCTGCTGGCCCCGCTCGTCCAAATAGACTGCCGCTCTCAGCAGCAGCGTAGCCACTTCCTGGTCCTGGAGATGCTCTGGAGTGGTGGCGAGGCAGGTCAGGACATGTGGGAGGAGTCGCTCGCGTCGTTCCCATGTTTCCACCTCAGTATTCCTCGTTGTGGTTTCAGGAAACACGGCCTTGAGGAGGTGGATGACACGACGCTGAACCGTTGCCTGCTCCTGTTCGCTCATCTCTTCCTGGAGAATCACCTGGACCAAACGATGCAGGGAGAGCGTCCGCTCTCTGGGTTGCCGGGACAGCAGAGAGTAGGAACACGCAATGGCGACC
>DASTZT010000043.1:0-3271 GCA_035764225.1 Ktedonobacteraceae bacterium | reverse complement strand
GCTGCTCAGCGTACTATAGTTTCCTTCTTCAATAACTGCCCCCTCTTGTAAAATAAGGATTTTATCCGCTCGCCTGATGGTGGAGAGTCGATGCGCAATAATGATGCAGGTGCGGTGACAAAGCAGCGTATCTATTGCTCGCTCAATCAAGCGTTCTGTTTCGGGGTCCAGACGCGAGGAAGCTTCATCAAGAATAACCAGATCAGGATTTCTTAAAAAAACACGGGCAAACGCTAACAATTGAGCTTCTCCAGCCGAAAGGTTGCTCGTAGAATCAAGCTGGGTATCCAATCCCTCCGGCAATGTTTGATACCAGGAACTTCTTCCGAGATCGTGGAGCACAGCCAGAATTTGCTGGTCACTGATGCCTTGATCAAAAAACGTCAGATTATCGCGGACAGTACCCTGGAAAAGCTGGACCTCCTGAGTAACGAGACCAACGCGAACGCGAATTTCTCGCGGAGAGATCAGGCGGGTATCAATTCCTCCCAGATAGATTGTCCCTTCAAGCGGATCGTACAGACGGAGCAGAAGGCGGGCAAGAGTGCTTTTTCCGCTCCCAGTACGTCCAAGCAGACCCAAAACCTGTCCTGGTTTCAGATCAAAAGAGAGGTCACGCAAAGTGGGCGTCGTGTGATTATAAGAGAAAGAGACATGCTCAAACATCACAGAAAGCCCCTGCGATGGCAAATGAGTTCCCTGGTTATACTGGAACTGGCTATGAGTGTTAAAAAGCTCTTCAATACGCCTGAGGCTAGCCAGAGCCTTTTGAAGATCGTCAAGCTGCTCTGTCACTTGCTGGATCGGGGTTTCAAGTAATTGCATATACTGAATAACCAGAAACACTACTCCAATAGTGATGGCCTGCGAAAAATAGAGATAAGCGCTGGAGGCAAAGGCCAGAGCATACCCAAAGGTAAACAGCAGAACACTTGTCGCCTCAATGTATGAGCTCGAGAGACTGGCTTTGCGTTCAGACTGAAAACGGACGCGGAGCAAACGAAAAAAGTTCTGCTTAATATAGGCAGTTGCTCCCAGGGAGCGAATATCCTCTCTGCCATCAAGATGCTCCTCAAGATAGCTGAAATAATCTGCACTGGCCTGCCTGGCCTGCTGCCAGTAAGGGATCGCCAGATTTCGAACCCGTGCCATTACCAGCAACGCCACCAGGGCAAAAAGGCCAAAGGCCGCGCCTAACCGCCAATCGTCTATGAGAAGGAGGATCACAATGCCCAGAAGCAAAAGAATGCTACCCAGGAGTTTAATGACAAAGTTCGATAAAAAATTGGCAAGGTAGCTAACATCGCCGTCGATCCGTTCGATAAACTCGCCTGGAGTATGGGCATGATGGAAAGCAGCATCAAGAGAAAGACAATGGGCAGTCAGGTCCACGCGCAGCATATTGGTCGCCGTCCAGCTCACATACTCGCCAACATATGCCGCGCCCACTGTCAAAAGGAGGGTCAGCAAAACGCCACCCAGGTAGCATACCGCAATAAGTGCCAGGGAGGTGAGAACCCCACGAGATTGCACTGTATCGATATAAAAGCTCAGAATCTGTGGTGTTACAAGGTCAGCTCCAATGCTGCTCAACAGTAAAAGCGCAAGCAATACAACGCGCAACCACTGTGGACGCAAATACCTGTTAAACACGTAAGTGTACTTATAAAAGGGTGTAGCCATTGTTTTCCCCCAGGTGCCAACGCTTTTAGAAGCACCTGAGTTTCCTCCTTTTCAAGCCACTATCTGAACTTTATACTTTCCCTATCTTGAAACTTCGACAATCTCTTCTGATGAGAAGCAACCCAGGTATCATCATAAACAGTATCCAGATAGCGTTCGCCACGATCAGGAAAGAGTGTGAGTACGCGATAGGGAGAAGGAAAAGTAGGCAACAGCTTACGCAGCGCTGAGACCACCGAACCTGAAGAGCCACCCGCAAATATCCCCTCCTTAACCACCAGTTCGCGGCACCCGCGTAAGGCTTCCTGATCACTCACATACATGACCTCATCTATATCCTCTTTACAGAGAAGCTCGGGAACACGGGTGGCTCCTATACCTGGGATAGCGCGTGGCCCTGAGGGAGCGCCAAAGATCACCGATCCCACCGCATCGACAGCAATGACACGCAAGCGGGGATAGTTCTCGCGCAAACGCCGTCCGAGCCCAAGAATCGTCCCTGTTGTGCTTACTGCCACCACCAGACAGTCTAGTGATCGATCAAGCTGTTCACAAATCTCGCTGCCCGTAGACCGATAATGCGCTTGCCAGTTTAACTGATTTGCATATTGATTAATCCAGTGGCTATCTGGGATACGTTCAAGCAGTTCATGCACACGCTGAATACGTGTCTTTAAATAGCCATGTTGATCATCCAGTTTGGTTACCATCTCAACATTTGCCCGCAGTTGTTTTAAGATGCGCAAATTTGCCAGAGCGATCAGAGGATCAACAACGCAGGTAAAAGAGAGGCCATAAGCTCTGGCAATCATCGCCAGCGCAATGCCCAGATTGCCAGAAGAACTCTCTATTAAATGTGTTTGAGGCGTAATACTTCCGTCCTGTAATCCTTGCTCAATGATATAGCGAGCCGGACGATCCTTGACGCTGCCACCGGGATTAAGAAACTCCAGCTTAGCAATAACCTCCTGTCCTTGAGAAGGAAACAGACGCTTTAAAGCAACTAAAGGTGTTTGTCCTATACAGCTAACTATAGAATCGTGGATCATGATCTTCTCCTTCTTGAGCACTAATTCATGAGATTCTGCTAAACGGAGTGGGGCCATTCTTGTTCCTGTGTTCTTTGTGCCAAACAGCGGGATAAAATGGCGGCAAGAGCCGATACATCGGGTTCACTCATCAAGGTTGCATGCTCACCAGGAACTATAGAGATCTCCAGTTCTCTTGAAGAGAACCTGGCCCAGCGGTCAACACACGCACCAGGAAGAGTTCCGGCGAGGGACGGAACAGACTCAGATTCAATTGCCGCTGAAGTCTGAGTCCTAAACAGGGTAATACGGCCCGCGTATACAGTAGGACTGTAGCTACGCAGCGCGTACAGCAAGCTTTTTTGCATGCGCGCGAACCGTCGGAACCGCACGATATCGACATCCTGAGGAATATGATTGTGCATTTTCGCTTGCTCCAGCACGTAGGTCAGTTGCTCTCCTTCTGGAAGCGCGTCGAGAGATTGGACAGAAGAGGCAAGTTGGAGTTCCTCAAAAATGCCTCGGGCCAGCGCTGGATCGCTCATATCAGGGGAAGAACT
>DASTZT010000042.1:0-12120 GCA_035764225.1 Ktedonobacteraceae bacterium | reverse complement strand
TAACGAGTTGTTGACCTGGCCTGAGCACTTCTCGCCTCATCCCAGGCTGGCGCGTACATTGCAGCGACGAGCTGGCACGCTTGGCTCGGAGGGTGGGATCGACTGGGGACAGGCGGAGGCGCTGGCGTTTGCCTCGATTCTTGCCGAAGGGACACCCATTCGCTTAACCGGTCAAGATTCGGAACGTGGCACCTTTAGCCATCGCCATGCTGTCCTGCATAACCAGGAAGACGGTGCAGTCTATATTCCTTTGCAGCATTTGAGCGAGGCAAAGGCGTCGTTCTCCGTCTATAATAGCCCTTTGAGCGAGGTTGGGGCGCTGGGCTTTGAGTATGGCTATAGCGTCCATGCCCCTGATGCTCTGGTGTTGTGGGAAGCGCAGTATGGCGATTTTGCCAATGTGGCCCAGGTTATTATCGACCAGTTCATTGCTGCGGGGCGTGCAAAGTGGCGACAAAACTCGGCGCTAGTAATGCTATTGCCGCATGGCTATGAGGGCCAGGGACCGGAGCATTCAAGTGCCCGCCTGGAACGTTACCTACAACTGGCAGCTCAGGATAACTGGCGTGTTGCCAATTGTTCTACTTCAGCGCAGTACTTCCATCTGTTGCGGCTGCAAGCGCACCACCTCCAACGCGATCCGCGTCCCTTGATTGTGATGATGCCGAAGAGCCTCTTGCGTCACCCGCTTGCTTCGTCTCACTTGCAGGATCTGGTAGAGGATGCTTTCAAGAACGTGATCGACGATCAGAAGGCGCGGGAGAATGCTGAAAGCGTCAGGCGCGTTGTGCTTTGCACGGGCAAAATTGCCATCGATCTGCTGGCCAATGAAAGCCGAACCGCTAGCGAGGATATAGCTATTGTGCGCGTCGAGATGCTCTATCCTTTTCCCTCTGATGAGGTAAAGCAGATCATTGCAGGTTACCCACGCGCCCGCGAAGTGGTCTGGGTGCAGGAAGAGCCACAGAATATGGGGGCCTGGAGCTATCTGTCCCCTCATCTGGCGAAGATTATGCAGCGTAATCAGAAGTTAGATGTGATTGCCCGCCCTACTCGTTCAAGCCCTGCTGCCGGGTTTTACGATATGTACCAGGCCGAGCAGGAGCAAATTATCGCGGAAGCCTCCGGCTTACCGCTAAAACAGCCCGGAGGAAAGCATGTCTGAGATCCGCGTTCCCACATTAGGAGAATCAATTGTTGAAGCGACCGTTGCTTCGTGGCTAAAACAGGAGGGTGAGCCTGTTCATAAGGGTGAAGCCCTCGTGGAGCTGGAGACGGACAAGGTCAACCTGGAAGTCAGCGCCGAACAAGAGGGGGTGCTCCAGCAGATTGTCAAACAGGTTGGCGATGTCGTCGCGGTCGGGGATGTGCTAGGGACTATTGGCGAGGGAGCAGGCGTCATCGCTAAAACCTCTGCAAATGGTGCAGCTGCGCCTACCGTGACTGCTCAGCTGCCGCAAGTCGCCGCACAGGAGCAGCAAGCTACGCCCGCCCAACAGCCATCGGGGGAGCATCGTGCCCCTTCACCTCTGGCCCGGCGGATCGCGGCAGAAAATAATGTAGACCTTGCAGCGGTCAGGGGAACCAGCCAGCATGGGCGGATCACTAAAGAAGATGTCATTGGTTATCTCCAGCAACAGCAGGAGCAGAATCAGCCGACGCAACCCATCGCTCCCGTGCCTTCCGCCCGCCCCGCCCAGCCACCTCCTCGCAGCGTCGCTGCTCCCGTTGCGCCAGAAGCTCCCTCGGAAGGGCGCGAGGAACGGATTCGGCTCTCACGTCGCCGCCAGACCATCGCGCAGCGCCTCGTCGAGGCTCAGCATAATGCCGCCATGCTCACAACCTTCAATGAAATCGACATGAGCGCGGTAATGGAGATTCGCAGTCGGCGCAAGGAAGCATTCAAGGAGCGGCACCAGGTCTCGCTGGGTCTGATGTCATTCTTCACCAAAGCCGTGGTGGGTGCGCTCAAAGCCTTTCCGCACCTCAATGCGGAAATTCAGGGCAATGAGATGGTCATCAAGCATTACTATGATATTGGTATTGCGGTGGCGGCTGAGGAAGGATTGGTTGTGCCGGTATTGCGCGATGCGGACCGCAAGAGCTTTGCCGAGATTGAGCGCGAGATTGCGAGTCTGGCAAAGCGAGCGCGCGAAAATGCGCTTTCGCTGCCAGAGCTTCAGGGTGGAACGTTCACGATTACCAATGGCGGCGTCTTTGGTTCGTTGCTCTCAACGCCAATATTGAACGCCCCCCAGGTTGGGATTCTGGGCATGCATAAAATCGAGCAACGGCCTGTTGCTCTCAATGGGCAGGTGGTGATTCGGCCAATGATGTATGTCGCCCTCTCCTACGATCATCGTATCGTTGATGGCAGTGAAGCGGTGCAATTCCTGGTCAGGATCAAAGAGATGGTTGAGGACCCTGAAACGTTACTGCTTGAGGGGTAGACGCCTGTTGGGGTGCTCCATCCCGATGCAACCATGTGCGTTTTTTTGATTTCTCTCGACATCGCACGTTTGTATCTGTATAATCAAAGAGATTGCCGTGCTATACATCTCTACTAAAATCTGTTTCTGTCGGCACGATAGAACGGAAGTAGCCGTAACCATCTGAAAAGGGGATAGGAGGCTCTCGCTCCAGGTCTGGCTTGTTCATACGCCGGGAGGGGAAGCCGCGATTGGTCACGCGAATATATGGCAGGAACAGAAGGAGTCGTCAGGGGTATGCAACCAGAAAATTTCTATCCTCGCCAGGCAGGCAGCAGTGATGATTTAAATATGTTGGTTGGGAAAACGTTGGGGCAATTCCGCATTGTTGAGCGTATCGGAGCAGGCGGCATGGCTACCGTGTTCAAAGCGTATCAACCCGCGCTTGACCGCTATGTTGCCATTAAGGTTTTACCCGCCCATTACGCACGCGACCCGGTTTTCGTCAAACGCTTCGAGCAAGAAGCTCGCTCGGTGGCGAAGCTGGCCCATCCCAATATTGTGCAAATCCATGATTTTGGTGAGCAGGATAATATCACGTTTATTGTGATGGAGTATGTCGATGGTGGAACTCTCAAGGATCGCATCAAGAAGGCTTTACCTGTTCCAGAGTCGGCAGATTATATTATTCAGGCTGCGGAAGGCTTAGATTGCGCCCATCGCAACGGTATTATTCACCGTGATGTCAAGCCCGCGAATATGTTGTTGCGCAAAGATGGGCATCTGCTGCTCTCAGATTTTGGCATTGCCAAGATCCTGGAGGGCACGACCAATCTCACGCGCGTGGGTACGGGCATTGGCACTCCTCAATATATGTCTCCTGAGCAGGGAATGGGCCAGGCGGTAGATCGGCGTAGCGACCTCTATTCGCTCGGCATTGTCTTCTTCCATTGTTTAACTGGTCGTGTACCTTTTCAAGCCGATAGCCCGCTGACCATTACGGTCAAACATATCAATGATCCTTTACCTGTTGAACGCTTGACGGCAGAGGGTGTACCCACTCCTGTTGTGCAGGTCGTATTAAAGATGACAGCGAAGCAACCATATGAACGCTATCAGTCGGCAGATGTTTTGGTTGATGCTTTAACAAGTGCTCTCGCGGCATCCAATCTTTCGATGCCGCGTTCCTACCGCATTGCGCCATATGCTTCAGGACCTGTTGCGGAAGTAAGGGGTCCACAGAGTGCTGGCCTGGTATCTCAGTACGGGGGAGCAGCATCTCCTTTGTCAGGGCCACAGTCAGTTGTGATGCTGACCTGTTTCCGCTGCGGAGCGTTGAATCCGAGCACGCGGCTCTACTGCACAACCTGCGGCGATGACCTGTCAAATAAGCGGGCTAGCGCGGATCGCTTTCTAGGCCCCAATGGCCGTCCTGTGTTGGCTCGACTGCTGATCAAGAATGGGCCAATGGCGGGTCGCGCTTATCGCTTTCACCAGGATGTGACGACAATCGGGCGTACCAATGGCAATGATCTTGTAATCTCCGGTCTGACGGTCTCGCGCCGCCATGCCCGCTTATGGTTTGCCAATGGTCGCTGGTATCTGGAAGATTTGCAGAGCGCAAATGGCACTTTTGTCAATACCGTTCGTATATATCAAGCGGTAGCCCTGAATGATGGTGACATGATTAGTTTCGGCGATGAAGCTGTCATTTTCAATGTGATCTATGGTTCGTAATCGTACAATAGAAGAGATGCGCCTGATATCGTGGCTACTGTGTTACCATATTGACG
The DNA here is from genome assembly GCA_035764225.1 of Ktedonobacteraceae bacterium. GTDB lineage: Bacteria > Chloroflexota > Ktedonobacteria > Ktedonobacterales > Ktedonobacteraceae > DASRHT01. Next base: position 7,898 of record DASTZT010000042.1, on the reverse strand, counting down.
ATAGAAGGATCATTCATTAGGAAGGACCGTTGTGATGAGTTCGATAAATCCCCTGGTGCAGGTTGCCCAGCAAATGCTGCTAGGGAGTGCAGTGAAGCAGAATCATGCTCTTGAGCATGCCACGATTGTATTACTGGCGAAGAAGTTCCCGGACGCGCGGCTCTCTGGAATCTCGTTTGCGGCAGGCTTCTTTGTGTTTGGAGAAGTTCCCACCGAGGCAATCTTACCCACAGCCGAGGAGGCACTCCATCTGCTGCGTACCACCCACCCGGAGATGGCTGTCCACGAGCGGTGTGGCACGAATCTGGCGGTAACGGGCGCACTGACCGGGCTTTCGGCGATGGCAGTGGCGAAGATGCGTCGTCCGTATAGTACGGTGAATAACGTGATTCTGGCATCAACCGCTGCGATTGTCTTAGCTCGTCCTTTAGGCTTGATGGTGCAGCGTTATGTCACCACTCAGACGCCCAATAGCTCCATGCATCTTACTGGCGTGAAGCCGATGCAGGTGTTTGGTGCGCCTGCTCACTTTGTCAGTACCGATAATCCAGATGCGGCGGGACTGTTCTCGTGATATGCTCCTGACGCAGTGTTGTACGCAAGGTTGGGTACGAGGGGGCAAGTCTTGCCCCCTCCGCAGTCTAGTATTTTTGAGGGGAAATAACCTATGGTACCAGAGCGCAGTCGTTTTCTGGTAGAGACTTCGTGGCTGGCTGAGCATCTGCGCGATCCCCATGTGCGTATCGTCGATATGCGCGGGTATGTGAAAACTGTTGAGCGCGATGGCGTTCAGGATGCTCTCTATGTTGGCGCTCGCGAGGAGTATGAGCAGGGACACATTCCAGGGGCGCTCTACATTGACTGGAGCCGCGATATTATTGATCCCGATGATACGGTTGAGGCGCAGGTAGCTCCTGCCGAACGTTTCGCGGAAGTAATGGGATGGCTGGGTATTGGCGATCAGCATCTGGTAGTTGCCTATGATGCTCATCCAACCTCGCAGTTTGCCACGCGCCTCTGGTGGGCGCTGAACTACTACGGCCATGACCGGGTGGTGCTGTTGAATGGAGGATTGTCAAAGTGGAAAAGTGAGAATCGGCCTCTAGAGACCACTCTTCCCACATATCCTTCTGCCACATTTACTGCTGTGGCACGGCCACAATGGCGTGCGACGGCGGATGACGTGCTCTCCTTCATTGGCAAGCAAGATGTGACTTTGCTGGATGCACGCGATACCGGGCAATATAGTGGGCAAATCGCGCGTGGGCCTGGCCGAAGGGGACGTATTCCGGGGGCGATTAATATTCCACGCGAAGAAGTAATTGATCCGGCAACGGGGACGTTCCGCAGCAACGACGAATTGCAGCATATTTTTACCTCGGCCCAGATTTCACCGGAGCAGCAAGTGGTGGCCTATTGTAATGGCGGAGTGGCAGCCACGACCATTCTCTTCAGCCTGGCAATGCTGGGCTATCCAAAGCTGACCAACTACGATGGCTCCTGGAACGAGTGGGGCAGACGCCAGGATCTGCCGGTCGAATCTTGAGGTGTCGAGCGGGAATATGCCAGGAGTGGTTGCGAAAATAAAAGATGCACAATCACGATTTTGATGAGACACAGGAAGCGCAAGAGAAAGACCTGCTTGACCTTAACGAGATCATGCAGGCTTTTGGCGTTGACAAGTGGCGGAGCTTGTGCGCGACCGATATCCCTAGCTCTGACCGTCTATGCTTGATGGTCGATGTGGAGGGAGAGGGGTATATGCTGCGAGAGCGCCCGGAAGGTATGGTGGGAGAAGACCTGAGCCATCGCTACGATTTCCAGCGCTATCTTCAGCAGAGCGGCATCCCGATCCCAGCTCTACGGCTCACCCCTGAGGGGAGTCCGGTGGTGACCATTGGTGAGAGCGACTTCGAATTGCAACAGTTGGCGGAGGGCGAGCCGTTTGATACGGAAGACCTACGTAGCCTGGAGTGGGTAGAGTTCGCGGGGACAATGCTTGCCCGCATTCATCTGGCCTCGCAGCGTTATAGCGGGCAGCAGCATCGCTGGCCCTCTGAGGCGCATATGGGGGCAATGGTGCAGAACTGGCTCAATCTGGCACGCAGCAAGGCCGATCAAAGCGCAATTCAGGCCATTACGGCTGCCCTTTCGCTGTGGGTTGAGCAGTGGGAAGCCGTCTTGCCTTCAGCCATGATGTCGATTGGAGCCGCACGAAACCTGCCAGAGTTTCATATTCATGGCGATTATCATGCGCTCAACCTGCGCTTCGGCTCATCCGGGGTGATGGCGGTCATGGGCCTGGAGGCGTCGCGCTGGGAGAAGCGTCTCTTCGAGGTTGCCTATGCCCTCTTCTATTTTAGTGCGCTGGTCTGGCAACCCGCAAATAGCCTGACTCGCCCCCTTGTCAAGCGCGGCTTTGAGCCGGAACGCATGCGCCACTTCTTGCAGGCGTATGGCGAACTCTATCCCCCGGCGCAAGGAGAAGCGGCTCTGCTGGTCGATGCGTTGATGATTATCGCCCCTATAGTCACCATCAATGGCCCGCTCGAAGACCTCTTTTATACGCCAGTAGAGGCAGAGCTTGCCCCCGCTCAGGAATCGTCGCTCAACATTGATGATGTTATGGAACGTCTATCCTGGGCTATATCGCTGCCCGCGTGGTTGGCGCGAATGCGTCGTATGTTGGCTGAAATGTGGGGATAACGGGCGAGAGCGTAGTTTCAGCTCTGGGAAAACTTGGAGAATTCGCTACTTATGACAATGCGACAACGGTTGGTTAGTCCTCCGCTCTCGCTTACGACGCCGACTAGCAGACCTGCATGCCACGATTACCGCCGTGCGCAACGTCTGGCCCAGAGGCTGCAACTTGGCGAATATCAGGCCGTTTTTATCGATCCTCGTCCCGAAAAGGCCGCTCAGTATCGCTGGGGATTGCATTATCCGCTGATTTGTTTGAGTTTTCTCGCGTTAGTTTTTGTGCTGCAATTCTTCATTCCCTTTGAAGATGGCAGCCTATCGATGATCTTATATTTCTGCCTCCTTACCCTTCTATTCCCTTATGCCATTGTTGCCTTGGTCGTTACTGCTTTGCGGCGCGAACTCTTCCACTGCGAGCAGATCCACCTCTATAGCAATGGCTTTGTTGCCATCGATCATCGTGGACGGCGTCAGGGAGCCCACTGGGAGCAGCTCTTCAATTTGCGGCGCGGTGGTCATAAAGGCGATATCAGTACCGGCGCTCTCCGTTGGGATATGATCCAGGCTGATATTTCTTCTCCGCGTAGGGGGCAGGCATCCACCATCAAAATTGCTCCGCGCCTGCACGAAAGCGTCGAAATTGCGGCCCTGATTGAGCGAGGATATACGAACTTCTGGTTGCCTCGCTTCCACGAACAGTATGAGGCGGGAGAGGTGCTGGATTTTGCTGTTTTGTTGCTGCACCGCGACTGGCTGGGGAAAACAACTCCAGGGCGTCGCCGCTTCAGCCCTACTATTCACCCTCCGTCCTCAACCGATCAACCAACATTTGTTCCAGGTATGGCGCGTGGCCAGATCGTCCAGGCGGATGCAAGCACGCAGGTTGAATGGCTGCGGCGTAGCGAAATCAAATCCATTCGGATCGATGATCGTTTTATCCTGATCCGCACCATCGAGCCAACGCGGCGAGATAAGCAAGGGCGCGCCGACCGCATCTGGTTCCAACTGGATACGTTGGGGCTGAAGGATGCGGCCATCCTTAAAGAAATTTTAGCGGATTTCGTTGGTGAATGAGCTGCAAAGGATCAGCAAACAAGAGATTTCGAATATATAATCAGAACTCACCTCGAAAAAAGATTGACACATCTCGGCCAATTGTGTTATATTTCGACCATGCGGACGAAATATATATCGGACGGACAAAAACAACCCTCCTTCATTGAGGCGGCCCGCAAGGCACAGCTCATCGAGTGTGCCGTTGAGACGATTGCCACGTTGGGTTATGCTCAGGCATCGCTGGCGCAAATCGCCAAACGGGCGAACATTAGCAAGAGTGTGATTACTTATTACTTCGGCAGCAAAGAGGAGTTGATTGAGCAGGTGGTGGAAAGCATGTACGCGGATGCTACGGCCTTTATGAAGCCGCAGATCGCAGCCGAGTACACCGCTACGGCGAGGTTGCAAGCCTATCTCCGCAGCAATATTGCGTACATTGCCGCTCATCGTCTCCAGATGATGGCGATCATCGATATTGTGCTCAATGTGCGCACGGAAGATGGTCAGTTGCGGTACCGTCCAGGTTCCGAGAACCCTGATCTGGAGGGCTTAGAGGCCATTTTGCGTCAGGGCCAGGACGAGGGCGAGTTCAGGGTCTTCGATCTGCGGGTCATGGCGGTCACCATCCGAGGTGCTATTGACGCGGTGGGGCGCTTCCTGGTGGCCCATCCGACCGTGGACGCGGGGACATATGCGCAGGAGCTGGTCACGCTGTTTGATCGAGCCATCCGCAAAGAGTGAGGTATTCTTATGAGTCTAATTGTTGAGCATGTCAACAAATGGTTTGGTCAGTTCCAGGCGATCAAAGACCTCTCTATGAAAGTGGAAGAGGGCGCGCTCTTTGGCTTCCTGGGTGCCAACGGTGCAGGCAAGACCACGACGATGCGTATGATCCTCGACATCTTCCGTCCCGACTCCGGCCAGATTAGCTGGAATGGCGTAGCGGTGCATGAGGTCGCTCGTCGAGCCTTTGGCTATTTGCCAGAAGAACGCGGACTCTATCCCAGGATGGAGGTCGCCGAGCAATTGATATTCCTGGCCCAGCTCTCCGGTCTTTCCAAACAGGACGCGAAACGCTCTCTGGATGAGTGGCTGGATCGGTTACAGATCAGTGTCAATCGCCACAAGAAGATCGAAGAACTCTCCAAAGGCAACCAGCAGAAAGTGCAGTTTCTCGCCGCCATATTGCACGATCCAACGCTGCTGATTATGGATGAGCCTTTTAGTGGGCTGGACCCGGTCAACGCAACGGTGCTCAAAGAGGCATTTCTTGAGATGCATCGACGTGGCAAGACGATCATCTTCTCCACCCACCAGTTGGAGCAGGTCGAGGAGCTGTGCGAGGACATGGTGCTCATCAACAAGGGGCAGGCGGTGGTGCAGGGCAGTGTGCGGGAGATTAAACGCCAGCATGGACGCAACGTGGCACGCCTCAAGCTCGACAATGATCCAGAAGCCAGATGGCTTGATACGCAGCCTTTTGTGCAGGTCACCAAACGCCGACAGGACTACATTGAGATGCAATTCCAGGCTAACCTCAATCCTAACCTGATTGTGGAGGCGGCGCTGCAGCACGGCGGCATCATCAGCCGTTTCGAGGTGGTTGAGCCATCGTTGACCGATATCTTTATCGAAAAAGTTGGTGTTACCTCCCTCCCAGACGCTCCAACTTCTGAGCTTTCTGCATAGAACAAAGGGAGTGATACGATGTCAAAGAAAATTGTGGGAACGCCGGAAAGAGAGACTCCGGTGCAAGATCTGCCGGAACAGGGGCTGACCTCTGTAGCTGTTAGCTCAGGTGGGGCCGCTGCACTCCATAACTGGCGCAACATCCGCCTGATTATCGGGCATGAGTATAAAAACCGGGTAACCCAGCGTGTGTTTATCATCACGAGTGTTATACTGCTGGTCATCGTGTTCCTTGCCCCTTTTATCCCGACGGTGGTACAGCTTGTGCAGCATATTATTGCGCGTCCAGCCTCGCAAACTCAGGTCGTCGTGGTGAACAGCGCGGATACGGTTGCTGGTCTGAACGAGACAACCCTGATTGCTTACATGAATTCGCAACTGAATGGGACGAAGACTGGAAGTAGCGCTCCTTACGGGATTACCAGCCAGCCATCGGCTTCTCAGGGAAGGCTGCAAAGCCAGGTCAAGCAAGGCAAGCTGGATATTCTGTTGGTGCTTGATCGTTCCACACAAGGGAATCTCCAGTTTCTCTATGAGGCCAATGCCGATCCAAACGACGACAGCAACCTGACCAGTATTCAAACTCTGGCCCAGCAGTTAAGCGTTCTTGATGCCGCTCATCGCCTGGGTCTTACCCCGTCTCAACTACGCAGCCTGTTCGCGCCTCTCGACCTGACAACTGTGTATACCCAGCAGGGCGCTCGCCCGGCCAGCGAAATCGCCGCTGGCTATCTGCTGGCCCTTGCCGGGATGTATCTGCTTTTCTATGCCGTAATGGCATATGGATCTGCCGTAGCGAATGGAGTGGCGGAAGAGAAAAGCAGCCGAATTATGGAGATTCTGGTGAATGCCGCGACTCCCTGGCAGTTGCTGGCTGGCAAAATCATGGGTATAGGCGCGGCGGGACTCTCGCAGATGGTGTGTCTGGTGGTGGTTGGTATTGGGTCGTTGCTGCTGCAAGCCCCTCTACAGGCTGCCCTGTTCGGCGCAAATCCTGGCGGACTTACTCAGCTTTTCACTGGCGTTTTCCTACCGTTCTACCTCCTCTTCCTGGTCTACTTTCTCCTGGCGTTCTTCCTGTATGCGACCCTGTTCGCCGGGCTGGGCGCGATGGTCAAGCGGCAGGATGAGGTGACGAGCGCGATCCAGGTTCCCTTGATGCTGCTTATCCTGGGATGGATTCCGTTCATTTTCGGGCTCTCCGCTCCCGATGCGACCTGGACGAAGGCGCTATCGTACTTTCCTTTCTGGACGCCGATGTTGATGCTGGTGCGTCTTGCTCGTGGCACGGTAGCCTGGTGGGAGATCGTGATAACAGTGGGGTTGATGCTGGTTGCTATTCTTGCCTGCACCTGGTTTTCTGCACGCTTGTATCGCCTGGGAGTCTTGCTGTATGGGCAGCGGCCTGCCCTGAGACAGATGCTGAAACTGGCACGGATGAACTAAGCGGTGGCGCAAGCCGGGGGCTGCCGGAATAGGGAATGTCTTATGATGATACCAGGCTAGCAGGAAGCCCCATCCACTCGTGGCGAGGCTTCCTGTTGTCGGTTCTGACGAAGATTACGCAGACCCTACTGCTGAGCCAGCGGCAATACCTTCCTCTTCCAATCTAGCTTTTGTGGCAGCACGGGCGCTGGCAGGACTCCAATAGCCGGTTGTCAGCCACACGGTTGGCAGGAAGACGACCAATCCCCCGACGCCGATCCACCACCAGGTTGCCCATTGTCCTGGGTTAACGACGTTGGTCACAACGAAACTGAAGCCCAGAGTCGAGAGTACCACGACGACACGAATGGTAAAGCCCCAGATGGCGATGCCAGTGGCGACCAGGGCCGGATTGATCGCCTCCAGGGTCTCGGTGAATGCCGCCATCCATGAGACGTAGGCGATGGGGCCGGTCAGCGCGGTGAGCGCAAGGAGCGTGCCCATGAATAATGGGCTGGTTGGTTGTCCGATGCGACTGATGAAGACGATATTGATGAGGATATTCCCAACCGTGCCAATGACCATAAACGGTTTGCGGACATCGAGCCGGTCAGAGAGGAAGCCGCCAACGAGAGAAGCCATAATATCAACGATCCAGTAAATGCCGAGCAAGCCGTTTGCCAGGGCGAGAGGATACTTAAAGACGCTGTTGAAGAGGATCGGGCCATAGCCCACTAAGGCATAGTAGAGCAGCAGAAATATGCTCACGCCAATGGCGCTGATGAGTACTTGCGGGCGGAGCATCTGCTTCCAGGGATTTTTCATCGTGGCCGCCATATCGATCCCCCGTGCTCGCGCTTCGAGCAGCACTCTTTCTTGCATTGTGACCATGATCTGTGCGCGTAGAGATGGCGAGAGGTCGCGCAGGCCAAAGAAACAAAGGATCGCGATAGCCAGACCAACCACGCCTGAGATAATATATTGAGATTGCCATGTTCCGAAGATCGTAATCGTCTGGCTTGTCACGG
>DASTZT010000041.1:0-5297 GCA_035764225.1 Ktedonobacteraceae bacterium | reverse complement strand
TAATAGGATCATGGTCTTTTTAATAGGTATCTAACTCGATTTGCTTTATACTCTTAGCGTGTGTTCTTTTGCCCTGATGCGATGCGGCTTATCAGCATGAATAAGGCAGAAAAAAGTCGATAATGTAAAGAGTGTTGATGTGTAGCGGTACCTTTTCCAGGTGCCAGGGGGGGATGAAATTTATGGCGAAGCAATGGCGGCCCCTCCGGGTGTTGATAGTAGGCCGACAGGATAATTTTAGTCGCGTGTTGGCCACGAATATTGAGCACTGGGGGCACGAAGTGGTAATGTTACCAACTGCCGTGACGTTATATGGTGACGAGCAAGATATTGCTGAAGGTGATGTATTATTATATGATCTAGATGAATCATTTCGTGCCGTGACGATGGGAAAGGACGCGCCGACGGTCCAGCATGGGCTGTTGGCCACCGATTTTTTGCAAAATTGTGGGCGGCAGTGGTTGCGTGCTCAGTTTATCATTACGCTGAGCAGCCGCTCTGTATCACGTACGATGCTTGAAGAGATCGGGGCGGTGGCGCTGTTGCAGAAGCCGTTTGAGATGGGACGCCTGCAACGTTATCTGGACGTGTTGAGGCGTGTGATATTGTTCTATACGGACGATGAGGAGAAGGCGGAGGAAGATGAGGAACATGACAGTATACGAGTGCTGGTGGTAGACGACGATAGAGATATAGCTCAGGCAATTAGCCAATGCCTGGCCTCTGAGCAGGGATATGAAGTGGCCGTGGCTTACGACGGGTTAGCGGCATTAGAACGCTGTGTAGATTGGCAGCCACAATGTATTGTTACGGATCTCATCATGCCGTGGATGAATGGGTATCAGGTGATGCGCTGTCTTTCAGTAGGTTCAGCGCGCATGAAGCCCGCGTTTGTGGTGATGAGCGCCTTAACCCAGTTAGAGGTTCCGGTGAACCGCTCGTATTTAGATGGGAAACTGGTCGCGTACGTCGATAAACCGTTCCATATCGACCATCTGCTTCATGCCATCAAGCAGGTGTGTGCCGCATCGTAGCGTGAAGCTGAATGGAACTGGGAACTGGTTGAAGCAATGAAAAGTGGTGGCTTGCAAGCTAATCTGATAAAGGAACTGGGAGAACAATGGAGCAGCAAGACCGTATCATGGATGGGGATTTACAGACGCTGGGTCTCCAATCCATCCTAAAAATGCTTGCGTTGAGTGGCAAAACCGGTAAATTATTTGTATCTTCGGGCCCGGAGACGCTTTCTATCAGCATGCGTAAAGGGCAAATTGTGGGGTTACACGAGGACGGTGTCCCTCAACAAGATCTCCTGGGGATGTTATGTCTTATTAATAGGCTTGATCCACCGAGAGCTCAATCTGTGCGTGAGATGGCGCAAGGGGATATGCAGCTGGCCCTGGCTATGCTGGTAGAGCGAGGCTGGATGGAGCCTGCTGAGATGCAGCGTCGCCTGGAGTTTGCGGTAACGCAATCGATTAGCCATGCGCTGCGGTGGGTCAATGGCCGTTTTGCTTTCCATCGCCAGCTTGTTCCTATGGATAGTAAAATGCAGCCGCTGGATGTGGACTCGGTCTTGCTGGAAGCATTGCGTCAGGCCGATGAATGGGAGGAGATCGTTGGCGAAGGGGTGATGCAGGTCACTCCAACAATGGTCGCTCGCTGGCTCCCGGAGGTAAGTAAAGATGTGCGCAGCCTGGGACTAAGCCCGGAGAGCATTGAAGTGCTCTGCCTCTCCAATGGCGAGATTCACCTGCAATCTGTGGCGTTAGTGCTGATGATGCCAGAGGCGCGTATTGCTCGCGTTATGGCGCGTCTGCTCGAACTTCATTTGATTGAAGTCGTTGACACAGCGATGGAGACAGAATTACAGCAGGATCTGTCAAACGTCATCATCAAATGCCAATATACGCTGGCGCAACAACGCCAGGTTACCACGGCGGAACAACATTTGCTCGGTCTTGTCACAACGCTGTCCGAGTGCATCAATGGCCTGCTCGTTCATCACGGCAAATATGCCAAGAGCCTGCGGGGTCGCGGTCAGATCCCGCCTATGGAAATAGTGCGCTACCTTGAGCGCCGTTTTGCTCAATATTTGCGTACACTCGCCAGACAGCAATATCCTATTCTTGATACGGTCACTTTCACCTATGGACAACTTGACTGTAACGATATCCTCACGCTTAATAAGCTAGTGAAGGGCGAGCAACTGGAAGAGTTCTATTGGGAGGCTGTCCAGGGATTGGCGGCCTTCCTGCGGGCCATCTTCGCGGACCTTTTAAAAGATGAAGTGGGCAATTCTCATACAGGTCGCCAACTCAACGTGGCCTGGAGAATATTTCTTTCAGAAATCGATCACGAAGTACAGCAATATCAGATCTATCGTGCCCATCGCAATGCACAGATGGCACGAGGCCATGAGAATGTATCACCGCCCTCACTGGGCATTATATCAAATTGGACTGGGGCAGCCCTGGAGGGCGATGGCTGGTCCCCTGAGACACAAAGGAGGTCAATATAAATGGCTGTTGAACCAACAGTGCTGGTTGTGGACGATAGTCCGACCGTGCGGAAAATCGTTCAGATGACTTTGCAACGCGAACGTATCAAGGTAATTACAGCTGGTGATGGCCTCAGTGCTCTTACCTCAGTGGCTGATGCGATGCCCGCCGTCATCCTGCTGGATATCCAACTTCCCCGCATGGATGGGTACCAAATTTGCCAGATAATACGCAAACACTTGCAGTTTCGGCAGATACCCATTATTATGCTGAGTGGGAAGGATGGTATTTTTGACAAGATGCGGGGACGGCTGGCGGGATCAACAGAATATTTGACCAAGCCCTTTGATTCTGTAGAACTTGTACAGACCGTAAAAAAGCACCTTGTGAACTGGCAAGAACGCGTACCCGTTCGGCAAGAGGCAGCGCGGCCTCGTCTCCGCTATCGCGGTTAGGCTTTGTGCAGAACTGCGCCTGTTTCCTACAGCCATAGGTCGTATGCCGGGGGAATAGCCTGAATTTCCCATTCCACTAGTGAGGCTTGTTAGGAAAGGTTATAATTGTATGCCTGGACAAAAAATACTGGTTGTGGATGATAGCTGGACGGAATTAACATTGATTGCAACTCCGCTACGCAATAGTGGCTTCGAAGTTGTAACCGCTGTTGATGGTGATGAAGCCCTCGAAAAGGTCTTTCGAGAACGTCCACAATGTATCGTCCTGGATGTGGTTTTACCAAAACAAAATGGTTTTCAGCTGTGTCGTAAGTTCAAAAGCATGGAAGCAAGCAGGCACATCCCGATCATTTTGTTGACAAGCAAAAATACCCCACTGGACAAAGCGTGGGGGCTTAGACAAGGGGCTGACATGTACATCACCAAGCCCTTTAATGGCGACGAGTTGGTGGCTAGCATACGACGCCTTGTATAGTATGTAGGTTGTTGGGAATTCGGGGGAACCCTTGAATTGAAGTGGTAGAGAGGCACCAGAGGATGTCTTTCGGGAGTAGTTTTGTGTCCAGCGAAGATCTGAAAACATTACAACGTGATGCCTTTGCTGCTATTCAGCAGTTGATGTCGCAATCGCCATCTGTAGCCCAACTCCAAATGCAATTGGCTCAAGGACAACTAGGGATGGGGGGACCGGCGGGGGAAGCCCTTCCCCAGCCTATCGGTGAACAGTATCTGGTGTTTTCATTAGGTGACCGAGAGCTGGCCGTGAAAGCCGAACAGGTTCAGGGAGTAGAGCGCCTGGGCGAGCTTACTCCTGTGCCAAATGTGGTTGCATGGGTAAAAGGGATTATGAATTTACGCGGATCTATCGCCTCGGTGGTGGATCTACGCATGTTCCTGGACCTGGAACCTATTCCTCCTTCTCCTCGGACCCGCTTGTTGTCATTGCAATACAATGAGATGGTGATTTGTTTTGTTGTGGACAATGTCAGCGAGATGCTGCCTGTTCCTGCAACCGCCGTCATCAATGGAAATACGCGCCAGGCTAATATTCCACCCTGGGCTATCCCCTATGCTACTGGGAGTGCGTTGCTGGCGAATCGGGCCATTGTCTTACTCGATGTAGCTCGTCTACTTTTCTCCGAAAAAATGCAGCGCTATGAAGCCCTTGGATAATACTGGGCTGGCCAGAAAGGCCGTCCGATTTGACATAGATCGATTCTTTATCAACAGGAGGTCTGGCGGATGAATCCTGATCAAAATAGAAGCGGATGGACAGTCAATGCTTTACTGCAGACAGGGACAATTGTTTCAATTGTGATTTCTGTTTTCGCTATTGCTCTGTTAGGTTTTGCTTCGTTTCAACTTGATCGTAATACTCTTATTCTTGGTATTCTTGGTTGTTCGATTATTGTGATCCTTGGTGTACTTATCGTTAACTATTTGGTGCAGCGTAAGATTAAAGATCGAATATTGGAACTCGTGGATGTATGCCGCGACTATGCCGGGGGGGACCGCACGATTCGCGCCGCCGTCAATGGTGATGATGGCTTCGCTATGCTTGCGACCTCTCTTAATATGCTGCTTGATAACCAGGGTGGCACTCCCTCAGGCGCGGTTTCGTTGGGCAGTGGAGGCAGCGATGCCGCCGCTCTGCAAGCCCAGATTGAGAAACTGTTGCAAGAGGTGAGCGCGGTCGGTGATGGTGATCTGCGCGTTCAGGCGGAAGTGACGCCTGATACCCTCGGTGTGCTTGCGGACTCTTTTAACTATATGATTGAGGAGCTTGCGAAGGTCGTCGGTCGCGTGCAATCGACGGCTGTGCAGGTAACGAATGCGACGCGCCGCATCCTTGATCGCTCCGCCGAACTGGCGCAGGCTTCTGAAACCCAGGTGGGTCAGATCGCCCAGACGACGGAAGCTGTGGAAGCTCTGGCCGTCTTTATTCAAAACGTTGCCCGTAATGCTCAATTAAGTGCCGAAGTGGCTCAAGAAGCGTTGCGTAACGCCGCCAGTGGTCAGCAAGCTGTGCGTCAAAGTATTGACGGTATGATGCTTATTCGTGAAAACGTGCAGGAGACCTCGAAGAAAATTAAACGTCTGGGCGAGCGTTCCAACGAAATTGGTGAAATCGTGCGTATCATTGAAGATATCGCCGATCAGACGAACTTGCTGGCTTTGAACGCTGCTATTCAGTCGGCGATGGCTGGCGAACATGGACGAGGCTTTGCTGTCGTTGCTGACGAAATCCGTCTTCTGGCAGAACGTTCTACCGAATCGACCAAACGTATTGCCACCCTGGTGAAAAGTATTCAGGGCGATACCTATGAAGCGGTCGTCGCTA
>DASTZT010000040.1:0-10911 GCA_035764225.1 Ktedonobacteraceae bacterium | reverse complement strand
GAAAACGGCATCGGCCAGTACAGATTGAAGTGCATTGAACCATCGCTATCGCTGTTCGCGCCTGCGATCCAGCCCTGCACGAGCGGACGCCCGGCAGGTTGATAGACTCCCGCGCCATCCCCAACCAGAAACTTGATTGGAGCATCGACGCTGGGCCGCGCCTCGCCATCCCACGAGATCAGCAGGCGAGCATTACCAAAATCGACCATTTCTGAGGCAGGCACCTGGAACGTGAGCGCCCGGATCTGACTTGGACCGGAGAGTGTCACAACGGGCGTCGCTTCGCCACCGCCTGCCAATGTCAGCTTTCCGTTTTGCTGCGAGAGGTGCGCAGGTGCGATATCACTACCGGCGCAACGCAGCAGGCTGACAACATCGTTAGCGCGGACGTTACTGTTCCAGGTTGTAAGAGACGTACCATAAGGCAGCTTGCGATAGAGCGCGTAGAAGTTGCCATTGGCATGCTGCGAGGTCCATGTCATGCTCTGGTTGAAAGCGAGGCTGGTCGCGAGAATGCTGCTCCCCTGGCTCTCCTGCGGATTGAGCGAGAGCGGATAAGGGAACGCGCCTGCCGGGTCGCCAGCAGGATCGATCTGTCCGAGATCGTCCACGCTCATCGTGTTTGTCGCGTGATTATCGAGCGAGAGCTTCCAGGGTCCGCCATAGCTCTCTTGCATGCGCATAAAAGTGACAATGCCCGGCCCGGTCTGATCAAATAAGACGTGCTCACCATCGGGTAGTACGCGCAAATAGTGGGTATTATCGGCATTGCTGCCACCGGGGTCGGCGCTAGACTGTCCTTCCACTCGATCACCTATTTCCAGATAGGAGAGCTTATCCCAGTGACGATAGGCATCAAGGCCGAGGTAGAGCGGTGGTACACTCTGGGCTGCTGGAGTTATAGAGGAAGATGCGCTTTGAGCAGTGGGCGCGGCGGTACAGAGCTGGCTGACTTGATTTGCGGCTGTGTTGAGCCAGAAACGGACCGATAGCAGGATTACCGCCACTAAAAGCAGAGATGGTAAGACGACACGAACACGTAAAAAGCGACGCATACACTGTCCTTTCTTTCCGTAACGGCCCTCTTGATCGGCTACAGGCTCATAGAAAAATCGCAACTGGTTATACACATATAACGTTCGATAAAACCGATGTGCGGGGAAATGCGGCCTTGTGATACAATCGTCTTAGCAGGAATATATTTATTTTATTACCAGCAGGGCAGGGGCAAGCCCTGCCCCTACAGGACGCGGCAAGGAGGGAACTGACGATGACCATCCATAGCGAAGTGGTAGGTAGCTTGCTCAGACCAGGCTCTCTGGCAGAAGCGAGGAAGCAGTTTGAGGCCGGACAAATCAGCGCGGCGGATTTCAAGCCCATTGAGGATCGGGCTGTCGATGAGGCTATTGCCTTGCAGGAAAGCGCGGGCATCGATGTCATCACCGACGGAGAGTTGCGGCGCTATGCCTTCTATGGACACCTGATTGAGGCCTTATCAGGCTTTGATAAGCTTGGCGGCTGGGCTATCCCCTTTCGAGACGAGAGAGGCGAAGAGCTTGTCTTAAAGCGCCCCGTAGTGGTAGAGAAGCTGCAATGGAAGCGCAGCATGTGCGCCGAGGAATGGGTCTACCTGCGTTCGCATACCTCACGTCCCGGTCATGCTCCGCAAAGAAAGGTCACACTGATTAGCGCACAGCAGGCCGCAGCTTATTACGACCCAGAGAAATCGAAAGCTGCCTATCCAACCCGCGACGCCTATTTAGCCGATATTGTGGACTTTTCGCGCCGTGAAGTCGAGGAACTGATCCGCCTGGGCTGCACCTACATCCAGATCGACGCTCCCCAGTACGCTGCTCTGCTCGATCCTAAAATGCGCGAGGGCTATCGCCAGCGTGGCAACGACCCGGACAAAATCATCGATACCTGTATCGAGATGGATAACGCCATTATTGACGGCCACCCTGGCATTACGTTTGGCATCCACATTTGTCGCGGCAACAACCAGAGCAAATTCTATGCCAGCGGCGACTACGAGCCTATTTCGCGCATCTTTACGCAAACCCACTTCCAACGTTTCTTGCTCGAATACGACGACTCGCGTTCGGGCGGCTTCGAGCCATTGCGCCATGTGCCTGAAGATCGCTTCGTGGTTCTGGGCCTCGTTACCACCAAGAAGCCACGTCTGGAAACCGCCGACGAGCTGAAAAGCCGGATCGAGGAAGCTGCTCGCTTCTTCCCCTTAGAGCGCCTCGCCCTCAGCCCGCAATGTGGTTTCGCCTCGACGATGGAGGGCAATCACATCTCACGCGAAGATCAGCGCGGCAAGCTGGAACTAGTGGCAAACGTTGCCCGCGAGGTCTGGGGAGCTTAACTTAGTTTCAATCATTATGGTGTTTGATATTGGCTATACGAAAACAGGAGCAGACCATCATGAATAGTATCACCACCATTGGCACCATTATTCGCGGTGATCGGGAAATCTTCCCGCCTTATCTGTATGAAGCGTATCAATCGACCCGCCGCCGCGCTCCGCAGCTCCCGCTGATCGATGTGCCACTCACCATCTCGGAGCTGACAGGGCCAGGACCAGCTATCAGCGCCGTCACTCCTGAAGACGCCGATCTGACGCGCAACGCTGGCACGGGCGGAGAGGCCATCGGACAACGCATTATTGTGACTGGCCGTGTGCTTGACGAACACGGAAGTCCTGTACCCAATACGTTGCTGGAAATCTGGCAGGCCAATGCCGCCGGTCGCTACCTGCATAAACGGGATCAGTGGCCCGGCCCGCTCGATCCAAATTTTCTCGGCATGGGGCGCTGCCTGACCAACGAACACGGCGTTTATCGCTTCCTGACCATACGACCGGGCGCGTATCCCTGGAAAAATCATCCCAACGCCTGGCGACCCGCTCACATCCATTTCTCGGTCTTCGGCCTCTCCATGTTATCGCGCTTAGTCACGCAGATGTACTTCCCTGATGACCCACTGCATCAGCTCGACCCGATTATGCAAGCGGTCCCGACCGAAAAAGCTCGTCAAGGTCTGATCGCCGCTTATGCGCACGATGTGACGGAGCAAGAATGGGCGCTTGGGTATCGCTGGGACATCATTTTGCATGGGCCAGAGGCGACACATTTTGAGCAGGGGAGGTAAAATAATGGGTACGCTTACTTTGACGGGTTCGCAGACGGTCGGGCCGTTTTTCTCGCCCTGTCTGCTACGCCCGGACGCCTGCCGCAATGTGCTGGTCGAGCCGGAGACCGACGGCGAACGCATCCGCATCGAGGGATGCGTCTATGATGGCGATGGAGCGCCCATCGATGATGCGATGGTCGAGATCTGGCAGGCTAATGCGCATGGTCGCTATAATCATCCTGCGGATCAGGGAACAGCCTCGCTGGACCCATCGTTTATCGGCTTTGGTCGTTCCGGCACGGAGGAGAACGGCTGCTACTGGTTCGAGACCATCAAACCCGGACGCGTCCCGTTCAAGGACGAGCAGTTGCAGGCCCCTCACATCTGCGTGACCGTGTTCTCTAGAGGGCTGCTTAACCATCTCGTGACGCGCCTGTATTTCGCGGACGAGCCGAGCAACACAGAAGATCCCGTCTTGCAATGCGTTCCCGAACAGAGGCGAGCGACGCTCTTAGCCAGACGCGAATCCGAAGCCGAGCCTGCCGTCTATCGCTTCGACATCATCCTTCAAGGAGAGAACGAAACGGCATTCTTCAATCTCTAACGGAGCGGAGCGGCCCACATGTCGGTTCCAATCGAAACATTATTCAGCACACCATCGATGTCCGCCACCTTCTCCCCAGAGGCGCATGTGCGCAAGATGCTGGCGTTTGAGGCGGCGCTTGCCCAGGCGGAAGCTCGCGCGGGAATCATTCCTCATGAGGCGGCTCTGAGCATTGCGGCTAGTTGCAAGGTGGAATTGTTCGATGTAGTGGCTCTGTATCGCGAAGCTGCGACGGCTGGCACTCCTGCCATTCCGCTTGTACGCATGCTAACGGCGCTGGTTGAAGGAGAGGCCCAGAGATACGTTCATTGGGGAGCCACAAGCCAGGACGCGATTGATACCGCGCTGATGTTGCAGATGCGCGATGGGCTTGATCTGCTGCTAGCTGACCTGCTCGCTCTCTGTGCCAGATGCGCAACCCTGGCTGAGCAGTATCGGCATACCATCATGGCTGGACGAACGCTAATGCAACAGGCATTGCCGATCACCTTTGGCCTCAAGGCGGCGCGCTGGTTGGCGCTGGTAACGCGACAGGCACAGGCGTTGCGTGAGCACCGCACCCAAACGTTAGCTGTGCAGTTGGGAGGTGCAGTCGGCACGCTTGCATCGCTTGGCGAGCACGGTCTGCGCGTGGTAGAGCTGCTGGCCGAAGAGTTGGCGCTACCAGTTCCAGACCTGCCCTGGCATACCGAGCGCGACCGCATTGCCGAGATTGCTGCGACGCTCGGTATTGTCGCGGGCGCAATGGCAAAGATCGCCGACGATCTGGTGTTGCTGGCACAAACTGAGGTGGGCGAGGCGACGGAGGCCAGTGCGCCGGGGAAGGGCAGCTCGTCCGCAATGCCCCAGAAGCGCAATCCAGTTGATGCAACCAACGCTCTTGCGGCAGCCCGCCTGGCAATCGGGACGGTTCCCGTGATCCTCTCGGCTATGACACATGAGCACGAACGAGCGGTTGGCGCGTGGCAGGCAGAATGGGCTGCCATCCCCAACCTCTTCTGCTTTACGGCTTGCGCGGTCGAGCGGATACGAGATGCAGTCGCTGGCTTGCAGGTCGATCCAGCACGCATGCAAGCAAATCTTGATCTCACGCACGGGCTGATTATGGCCGAGTCACTGACAATGGCGCTGGCCCCACATATCGGAAGGTCCGAGGCGTATCGTCTCGTCCAGGCAATCTGTCAGAAGGCCACCACATCCGGCATCCATCTTCGTCAGGCCGCCATGCAAGATACGCAGGTGTGCGCCGTCCTCTCCCCTACAGAAATTGATCGGGCGCTCGCCCCCACCCGATATCTTGGCAGCACAAACACCTTTATCGACCGGGCGCTGCAAGCGTACCAGAAGGTTCTATCGGTGCAAGGATGATGATACAGCAACGCTGGACTTTATACAAAAGTGTTTTCCTCGAAAAAAGAAACCCGCCTCACCTTCGCAAGATACGGCGGGTTTGCCATCTCAAACGCGGATAAACTCTTGTATATTGATCTCGTGCAGAGTATTATCAGGCGTGCGAATCTGGACACGGATCGCCCAGCGACCTCCCTCCGCGATGCCGGTGTGCGCAACGAAGTTACCCTGTCCGTCCGGTTGCAGGTTCAGCGTCTGCACCCCCAGATCCATGCCGAACACGCCGATGTAGAGCGAGACCCCGACATTGGTATTGACCTGGCCGTTTGGGTCCATCACTGTCACGGTAAAGGTGTTGAGGCCGAGCCGGTTCGGTGAGATCGTCAGCTTCACCTGGAACTTGCCATCAGTCGTCTTCACTGTCGTGTTAAAAGGCGGGATCACGGATGACGGCGAGGTGATCTGCTGCAAAAGGGGAACCTGGTTTGGCGAGGTGGGAACGAGCGTGCCCGCAAACACACTCATCAATCCTGTACAGACTAGAACAGCGATACCGAGCATAGGCTCCCAACGCAGTACGCTTGTCAGTCGGTTCGTCTGCCTTACGATCTTGCCCTCAAGTTGCTTGACCTCTTGCGCTGTCGCCGTGCTACTTTCACTCATTGGCTGATACTGCCGATAGTCTTTAGCCAGTTGTGGGCGGAAACGCCAGACGTGAATGCCGCTGGTGAGCAGCATCGCAGCCACGAACAGCACTTTTGCGGTCAGTGACAGCCCATAATCGGTTGTGACTAGCTGGTCCAGCGAGGTGAAATGAACTGAGGCATTCAATGGCCCTGAGAGCGCCATGATCGCCACTCCAGTATAGGCCAGAGGCGAGTAGCGCGGCAGGGTCGCCAGCAATGAACGCGTCTGCTCCACCTTCGCGTTCTGCTTGAGCACTGGCAGATAAATAGCGGCAATATACATCATGCCGCCAACCCAGAGCGAGGCCGCCAGCAGATGTAGCCAATCGCCTAACAAGGAGTAGATAGAGATACTACCAGGCACAGCACCAGCATGTCCAGAGAGCGTCATTGCGATTAGTAAGGCCAGACCGAGCAAAAGGTTGATCCAGTGAAGGGCTTGATTGATGACATCCGAGCGGTGTCTGGACCACAAGGTATATGCAGCAACGACCATAGCCAGTATAATCACACCCTGGCGCATTAGCCAGTAAGTGCCAAACTCTCCACTGGAGACAAGCTGAGTGAGCACAGCTGGATCAAAAACGCGATCCCACTGACCATTGGTGACGGAATATGCCTGACCGAGAAGGATGCCTGCATTCGCCAGGAACATCATCCCAAGCACCGGGAGCGAGAAGTAGCGTTCAAAGCGTTGCTCTTCCCGTTTGCGAATGGTAGTTTGCTCCTGTTGCTCCGTCTCCGGCTGGTGGACAAAGTTCCGCCACAACTGCGCTCCCATCCAGAAAACAACTCCCAGCTCAGCCAGAGTGGTCATGACTAGCGTAAAGAGCGTCGGGCCATCAAGTTGTCCCGGAACGCTTCCTCCCTGGAGTAACTTCGGATCGAGATGCACGCTCCCGAAAGTGGGAACGGGATCACCCGGCAGCGCCAGCGTAAAGAGGAACGATCCACTGAGCACATGCCCATCAGCTGCCGAGCGCGTACGCCAGATGACCACATAGACGGCTGTCTTCAGACCAGCTTGCAACGGTACATCTAGCTCGGTCTGATCGGTCGATGAAACATGCGAATGGTTGGTATCGACGCGCAAGGTTCCACCAGCCAGCACCGATGCTGTAGTAAAAGCAGGGTTCAGACTTTCGGTGAACCACATGCGTACCTGCGATGGGGCCGCGTTTATGGTCGAATCTTGCGCCGGGTCGGATCGCAATAAAATTGCATGGGCCATGCTCGTTTGTGGGAAAAGCATCACCAGGCTCAAAGCAAGGGGGAACGCGACAAGTAACAGGCGTCGAATGGAACTCCGATGGTGTTGAGATGTCATAAATAAATCCGATCTGATGCAAACATCGTATGAGTACAGCAGCTCTTCTCAAGCAATGGCTACTAATAGCTAGATACGATCTATGTCGTTCTCAAGAACCTCCGGGAAAGACAAAACTGGTACCTTTTGAAACGAGAGATCCCCTGGCACACGAGACAAAGAGAGAGGACGGTTCTGGCGAATCTGCTCGCTCACTGCTATTACCGCTTTTGGCGGATAACGAATAAATACAGGCACAACTCTATTATAAACAGATACTTTTATTTCTGCAATAGAAATGGGACATTTTTGTGAAATCGGTTAGCAAAATCGGTTGGGATGCTGTTTATTAGCTCTGCCCTTCCAGTCCCAACCGGTCCACTAACAAGCTAGCGGTCAGCAGGGCATGCTCTCGCTGCTCTTTCTCCAGGGTCTTGAATCTCATCGTATTGAGCGCATTATACAGAAGCGCCGCATAGTATTCGTTGAAGTCGTCGCTGTGGTTTTGCCTCACCATGTCGCGGGCGAGCTTACGCAGGTACACAGCAATAGCATAGGCTTTGGCAAGGGCTGGATTGCTCGTTTGGAACTTCCCTGACAACTGGTCCACCTGGCTAAAGTACGAGATGCTGCAAAGAGCCTGCTCCATTTCCAGCAACTCTTGCAGTGTGGCATCTTTGGCCGTGAGCAACTGATAGCGCACCACCGAGTCCAACCCGGCGATATCGCGTAGCATATGCCCCTGTCCAGTTCCCTGGAAGTCGATCATCCAGATATAGCCATCGCCATCGACCAGCAGATTATGCTGGTTAAAGTCGCCGTGCGTCGGACTGGTATAGGTCGGGAAAGCAAGCGAGTGCCCGGATATGGCCCGCAAGGGATTTTTAAAAGGTTGCTCCTGCTGGAGAGCCTTAAAGTAGAGGTACTCTTGATCCGCTACCGCTACCGGCTGGATGATTTGCAGTTGGTTGAAGGCATCCTCTAACTTCTCAGGAGTAAAATGCAGCACTCGCTGGTAATCTTTTGTCAAGTCAAGCAGTTGAAGCCGACTCGCATTGGCATACCAATCTTTGCAAGTAATGCGGAATAAGCGATCCAGCGCCTTTGTGATCTGGCTGCAATCGCTACGGGAATAGAACGTGCCAAAATCCTCTAATTGATCGCTGGTCCCTAAAAATGTATAGATAATACCACCCAACAGCGGTGTACGGCGTAACCCGTGAATGCTGGTGCAGCGGCTCCCGCCAACTAGCGGTTGCACATATTCTTTGTAGTTGTTATATTCCTGCAAAATCTTATGCGCACTGCCGAATTTTACCACCACCGGACTGCCACCGCCCCTATTCGCATAGAAAGGCCGCACGCCAATTACGCCAGCGCCACTGCGACCAGACGACATCGGCTTGACCAGAATATCTTCAGCCTCGTAGAATAAACGGCGCAATAGATCATCCAGTTCGGCGGCCACCCGTTTTTGCAATGGCGTGCCGGGCAAAACGCGGGTATATCCCTCATCATTGCTCAGATTGAGCTTCAGATTCACGACGACGAGTTCAGAGCTGCTCATCTGCGACCAGCCAAGATCCATATTCAGATTGATACAAACATTCTTGGTAAAAACGCGCTGCACATCTTGCAGAAAGGCATGGCCATTCAGTCGCTGTTTAAAGACAAAATCCGCCACCTTGTAATCCCTAAAAGCCATGCGCATCTGATCTTTTGTGCCATAGGAAGAGAGCATAATTACCTGGATCGCCTCAGTCAGGCTGCGTTGGTCCAATTCCTGTAACAGCTTCAGGCCATCGGTATTGCTTGTATCGCCTTCATCCAGGCGAATGTCGAGCACCAGGACATGGAACAGCTCCTCACCTAGCAATTGACGCGCTTTATCGGCGCTCTCGACCGCTTGAGCATCGAAGCCAGCGCGTTGCAGGGCCTCAACTAAGGTACGACGCCACTCCTCTCGATCCTCGACAATCAGGATTCGCCCCTGCTTACTCATGGTAGATTTTCCTTTCCACAGGAAACTGAATATAGCTACGCTCATCAATGCGTTCCAGAGCTTGCGCAACAACGTCAACAAGCTCTTCGGGATCGTAGGTTCTATCGACCGCGTCCTCAACTCCCCTGATGAAAAGTACACGCATTACCTGAGTCGATAATGAAGAGACAAATACAATCACATGTTGCCCACGAGCCAGCAGACGTGTAATTAATAACCGCTCCTCACATTCCAATCTGGAGCATCCCAACAGCACCAGGGAAATTTCCTGCTCCTCACGCTGCGGTGGTAGCGACTCGTCGTAGAGAGAGCAGGCAGATACCGCATAGCCAGCAGCTTGTAAAGCCGCCGTCGCAAATTCTCGCCAATATGGCTGGCGATCAATCACCATAATGGGTATGCTATTCCGTCTCATACAAAATTCTCCTCCGCTCTGGGCAAAAGCAAGGTGAAAGTTGTCCCCTTATTCAGCTCACTCTTGACCTCTAAGGTTCCGCGATTTTTCAAGACGTTGCGGCGCGTGCTCCAGAGGCCAAAGCCAGAACTGAGCTTGGTCGAGAAGAATAGGTCGAAGATTCTGGCGCTGTGCTCTTCTGAGATACCAACGCCAGTATCAATCACCTCCAAAGCCACGGAACGCCCTCTATTCTGCGCTCGCAAGGTAAGCTGTCCCCCTTGCGGCATAGCTTCCTTTGCATTCATGACAAGATTTCTCAAGGCATCAGCAATGAGCTGATGAATCACCAGCACGCAAGCGACATCACCTTCTACCTCCAGATGGACTTGAATCGTGCTGGGAAGCAGTACTGAGTGCTGAGCATCCTCAAGCAAAACTCCGGGCGGCAGCAGGATGAAGCGTTCATTGTCCTCACCATTGCGCAGCTCCGTTCTCAGGCTCTCGCTCAGCGACATCACTTTGCCCACAGCGTTGTTGATATAATCCAATGTCCCGTCAATAAGCGGGCTATCTACATTGAGCCTGTGCAGCTCTTCTTCGATAGTCGCTACCCAGAACTCAACCAGCCCCAGATCATTGCCCAGGCGATGGGTCAGCTCATAGGTTGATTGGGCCGTCGAGATCATTACCTCGGCTTCTTGAGCACGCTGCTCCAGATCCCGGCGCTCTTGCGTAATTTCCAGGCGATAGAGCGTTTCCGCCAGTTGTAGAGCCAATCCTTCAAAAAACTCCTGATCCTTGTCGTGAAAATGGGCCACAGCTTCGTGGGTCAATTCCAGATTGCCATAATAGCGATCCTTGAATCTGATCGGAGTGACGAGGATCGAGCGGATCGTGGGATCAGCCGGTCGTCGGGGAAAATCGTCACCGGAACAATTATCAACATCGTCGATCACAATGGTGCGCAATTCCCGCGCCACTTTGCCATTAAATCCCTCCGACAATTCCAATTTCAAGGAAGGAGGTGAATAGCGATGCCAGGATGTATAAGCTAACATGAGGGCTTTGCTCTTCTCATCATAGCGACGAATTACCACCGGGCTATGGCTCAGCTCCTGGGCCAGGCGCACAATGGTCTGGTAGGCGATGCTCAACTGATCCATCTCGGTAATTTTTCCTAGCTCCTGCCCCGCCTCATACAGTAAGCGAAAGCGGGCCGCAAAGCGTTTCTCTCGCTCATATGCCTGAGCTTTTTTAATCGCCAGGATCGCCTGTCCGGCCAGCGTCTCCAGGAACAGCACATCCTCCGCGTGAAATGCTCCCTCAGTGGCACTCTCAAAATTGAGAATGCCAATCACCTGACCTTCATCCAGCAGAGGAACATCCATCTCCGCCACGGTCTCGTCAATCGTCTTGAAGTAGTGCTCA